>JAZQOZ010000094.1:0-11683 GCA_045628085.1 Oscillospiraceae bacterium
TGCTGATACAGCGATCAGCATGGAAATGGAAGGCTACGATCCGCACCCGAATTCGGACGGTCAAAAGCTCATTGCCGATACGATTTATCAGATCATGGAATCAAGATCATGAAACATCCATACTTTACAATGAATGAATATATGCATCGGCATTACGGTCAGAAAGTGCGAAAGATCTGCATAGACGGCGGATTTACCTGCCCGAACCGTGACGGAAAATGCGGTACGGGCGGCTGCACATTCTGCGGTGAACGCGGTGCAGGCGAACAGCTTGATGCATCCAAAACGATACGGCAGCAGGCAGAAGCGGTGCTCGATCATGCCGCACCGGATTCCGCATGGATTTTGTATTTTCAGAATTTCACCAACACCTATGCGCCTGTTGAGGTCCTGCGTCAGCGCTATGATGAAGCACTGATCGACGACAGGATCAAGGTACTTGATATCGGCACACGGCCGGACTGCATCACTGAGGAGATCGCTGATCTGCTTGCGGAATATGCGCAGAAATACGAAGTCTGGACGGAGCTTGGCTTGCAGACCGCCAATGACCATACTGCGGCGTTGATCCACCGCGGATATGATCTTTCCTGCTTTGAACGTGCCGTCCGGATCCTCAAATCACGCGGTTTACCGGTTATTGTGCATATCATTCTGGGACTGCCGCATGAAACGATCGACGATATCCGCAATACTGTCGCAGTTCTCAACCGCTGCGGCATTGACGGCATCAAGATTCACAGCCTGTTTATCATGAAGGATACACAGCTTGCCGACCAATATCTGCGCGGTGAATTTACCCCGATATCCATGCAGACTTATATTGAATGGGCTGTTGAAGTCCTGACGCATATCTCACCGGAAACAGTCGTTCACCGTATCACTGGCAACTGTCTGCGTGAACGGCTTCTCGCGCCGGACTGGATCATGCAGCGCGATCTGATGATCTGTTCGGTTGACCGGATCATGATGGAAAATCACTGGGAACATGGCTGTTTTTATGTGCCGGATATCAGCTGAAATCAATACTGTATAAAAACAAAGCGAAATACCGCCCATGAAAAGGCGGTATTTCAGCTTGTCGATATAGTCTTCTGTTCTGAATCAGAATAACACAAGAGCGGAATAGAGATTCATAATGGGGAAAGTGGCCCAGCATTTTTTCAAAATGCGGGGGCACTTCCCCCAAGCCCCTATCTTCCCCCAAATATATGCAAAACATGGATTTTCGCGCTCTGCGGAGCGCGACTTAGGGCGCTGCCCTAAGAACCTGCCAACTTTTGAAAAAGTTGGATCAAAACTTTTATTTTGACATCACCGGAAGTTTTTCGACAGACTAAAATACCGCCTGTGAAAAGGCGGTATTTTTATGCTGTATATCATTTCGCAATCGCAGGATCCGGCATCTTAATTCGGTATTTTGATCGTCACCTTTATTCCTTTGCCGACCGCCGCAGAAAAGACTTCTGCATCTTCCGGCTTGCCGACAACTGCACCATAATGCGTCGGAATGACGATCTCAGGCCGAATGAGATTCGCAAGCTCTGCGGCTTCCTGCGCATTCATCGTATATGTACCGCCGATGGGCAGCATTGCAATTCTGCATTGCACGGTCTTGTTTTCGTAAGTGATATCGGTATCGCCTGCTACATACACATCCCCGTAAACCGCACTGTGCAGGATGTAGCCAACCCACCCCGCAGACTTCGGATGAAACCGTTTGTCAGGATTATATGCCGGAATCGTGCGAAATTCCGTATCGCAGACGCAAAAGCTCTCATTCGGCGAGACTGTCTTTACAGTCAGTCCAAGTTCAGCCGTTTCTTTCATGGACTGCGGACAGACAAGAACCGTATCCGGCTTCATCACCTTTTTGATATCCGCAGGCGAAAAATGATCATAATGATCGTGTGTGATCAGGATAATGTCCGCATCATGCGGCGCACCCTGAATCTGGAACGGATCAAAATACAGGATCTTCGCATCCGCTATACGGATGCTGCTCTGTGCATTGACTGTGATAGACATGATAATCTGCTCCTTTTCATTTTGAACTGATACTGCGTGAGAAAAGACGGCTCAGCGGAAGAAAATCGTATATACAAGATCGGCGACAAGCACGGTCACGATCGTAACAGCCGTTATGATGACTGTTTTATCTTTCATTTTGGCTGCAAGAATATCCAGAAACGGCTGGATCACATACAAAAACAGAACGCCGCCGATGCCAAACCGAATGCTTGTGCTGAGCGCGATCCGCGCCTGAAAATTGTACTTATAATCCGCATAGGTCTGCCACGGCCACGAACCGGTGAACCATTCGAGCAGATAACTTGCGATCAGTTCGATCAGCGTTGCTGTTGCCATCGTCAGAAGAAATATGACCGGAATCATACAGATTTTTCGTTTGACTGTTTTCCCTTTGACGAGGCGATACCACAGCAGCAGAAAAACTGTCGCCCCGAAGCCGTAAACCGGAAGCCACGGTCCGAACAATACGCCTCTGTTGCTGAATCCCCAGCGGTATATGAAGGTTTCCAGTACGACTTCGTATATCCATCCGATGACGGCATATACCCAAAAGAACAGAACATATTCGGCTATTTTTCGCTTATTCATGATGCTTGATCGAGAGTTTCCCGATGCTCCTTTCAGAAATTTTGTCACTGATTATAGTATATCATATTTACATTTGAATTTCAACCCTCTATATTATGAACACAGCCGCACAGTTATTCGCTGTGCGGCTGTTTATTGAAATATCTATGCGCGGCGTTCGCCAAACGGTTTAGTCCCAGTCCGGCAATTCATCCAATGTGATCACATATTCACTGTCATACACTTTTTTGAGAATTGCCTTTTCCGTGTATTTTTCGGAATAACTGCTGCCGTTTACGACGTATTCGCCGTTCCATGTTCCGAACCAAGCCCAGCGTGCATTTGATGCGATCACATTATCAATATCAAAGACAACGCCGTTTTCTGTCAGTGCCGTGATCTTATTGGTCTTCGGATACTCCAGAAGCTCTGCGAATTTCGCATTCTGTGCGCTGTAGGAATGTGCATCTGCATAGATGTCCACGCCGACGATGTCAACATATTCATCGCCCGGATACCAGTCCGCTGCCTGACCGTTCCATACCCAGATCAGATTGCTGCATCCGTATACATTCGTAAGCTGATCGTATAAATACTTCCAAAGCTGAATGTAAGGCGCTGCACCCTGCGCACCCCACCAGAACCATCCGCCGGATGCTTCATGCAGCGGCCGCCACAGAATCGGCACGCCTGCATCGCGCAGAATATTGATCTGCTTGGCGATCGCCGCAATATCCGCGTCCAGAAGCGTTTTGCCTTCTTTGTCTCTGCCGCTCATGACCGCATCAATGTCGAACGTGACATTTGCAGTCGAAAAGCCCTGCCACCAGCGTGGATTGCCGTTTGCATCGTTTCCGTCTTTCAGGTATTTGTCAGGCGCATTCCAGTGCCAGCAGAACGTCACGATGCCGCCTGCATCATGAATCTTCAGTGCAGTATCAACGGAAAAGCCCTTTGCGCCGCGTGCAGCACGGGAAGGCGCATAGTCCATGAAATCCAGACCGCAGATCGCAGGATATTTTCCGGTCACATCATGGATTGCCTTGAATTCCGCACCGTCCAGACCGTAATCGCATACCTGTCCTGCAAGTGTGTACTTTCCATAGGAATCACACAAATAGGAGAAAAGCTGCTTTGCAGAAGCATCCGCATCCGGATTGATAAGCTGATCGGAAACCTTGTAAACATCGTTTGTGATGCCTGCATCCTTTTCTACTGTGAGTTTATCCAGCATGATCCATCCCCATGATTTTGTGATCTTGATCTCATGTTTTCCGGCTTTCAGCATAACGCCGCGGACAACTGCATCCGTATAGCCGGTATCGGCATTTTCAAATGTGCCGACAGCTTCGCCGTCTGCCAAGACATTGTTGATCTTACTGCCGCCCAGTCCTTTTGCCGTCAGAATGAGCTTATATGTTCCGTCTGCCGGAACTTCGATTGTAAATATGACCGTATCGGTATTATCTGCAAATTTACCGACTGCCTTGCCGCCCGATGCATCCGCATCCGCTGACGCGCTGTTTGCGCCGGCAAGCGCGGCATCTTCCGCTTCATATACACCGGATGATGCATCCGGCACGGAAGGAATGTCTTTCAAAAGCATCCGTTTCAGCAGTGTCAGATCAACAGCATTCAGCTTTTTACTGCTGTCCGGATCGGCGGCATCTGCCTGCGCATCGGTCAAACTGCCGGAAGTCAGCAAATACTTTTGCAGCAGCTTCACATCATCGGCATTGATCTTTCCGTCTGCATTGATATCGCCTTTCTCCGTTTTTTCACTCGGTGAATCTGTCGAATGCTTACTATATACATTTGCATACATGGTTTCCGCCCAGAGCTGACGCATCGCCTCATAGCCGTCGGAACTAGGATGAACGCCGTCAGAACTGAGATATCCCGGATTCTCTTTGAAGAACGCTTCAAAATCGGGACCATGAATCAGTTTATCGCCGTATTCGCTGTATAGCTGTCTGACTTTATCGTTATAGTATCCGACATTTGAACCGACATCTTTGTTTGTGGAAGACGGAATTGTCGGCAGAACCGGCACTTTTCCGAGTTTCAGAACAGTGTCGATCATGTATTTGGTATTGGAATAGTATGCAGCGGTGTTATTCGGATTTCCCCAGCAGTCATTTGTGCCATAAGCGATGCTGACGTATTTCACAGGGCTGTCCTTGAGCCAACCGTCAATCGCTGCTTTGCCGTGCGGACTGGAAATACCGCCAATTCCGCCGTTCTGCGCAACAGGAAGAAAATCGGAATCCAGCTTGTTGATATGTGCTGCATAACTTGTTCCCCAGCTGTTTCCCATACCGCCAGCCGTGATCGAATCGCCGAAGAAGATCCACGAATCCTGTACGCCCTGCGAAGCATCATGCACATCAAAATTGCACTTCACTTTTCCGTTCTCTGCTTTTGTCACACGAATGCGGATCCAGTTCGCGCCGTTCATTTCGATCAGATGCTGTCTGGAGCTGAGTGTATTGGATCGCACGGTTTCTGCCGTTTTCCAGCCGTCATTCGGGCAGCTGCCGCCTGATGCCTGATTGATCTCGATCGTATAGTCGATCGGTTCTTCGCTTTTATTGACGTATGCGCCGATATTATCGTAAGTACTGTCATTATACCATACTGCAATGACCTTCTGCCGCTGCGATTCCGATACATTGGAAAGATCATAGGCGAGATAGTCAGGCGCACTGGATTCCCATGCCGTCCAGTAAGCATCATCATTTCCGTATGCGGCATTGCCGCCGCCGGAATATGCCGGAACGCCGCGGCTGATGACCGGATTTGCGGCGGATACCGTTTCAGCAGCATATACGGCGGTCGTAATCGCTGGAACAACCGGAAAACGTACAGCCGTCCCTGTCAGAACTGCCGCAAGCAGCATCGCTGTTTTTTTCATGCACTTCATAGAATGCTCTCCTTTGAGTTATCTGAAAAAGAACGGCAATCCGTTATAAAGATATTGCCGGACATAATACCAGTTGTGTTCGCCGCCGTTTGAAAGGAGAAACCAGAAATTTCCTTTGGAGAAGTCAGAGGTATTCACAAACTGCGGCATCTTTTTCATTTCTTCGGCCTGCGGACCGAGATTCGGATATGCCATATCAGAGGTGCCGGTCGCAGAGAAGATGAAATACTGATTGGTTTGCAGGCCGGAACGGTCAACGGCCTGCGCCATGGCAGCCGCCTTTTCATAGGCAGAATTGCATCCGCCCCAGTGATCACCGCTCATCGGAAGATAGAAGCCGATGATATCCAGACAATTCTGAAAGACCGCCCATGTCGAGACACTGCCCATCGAAAAGCCGCCGTATGCACGGTGCATTCTGGATGCGGCAATATCCGCCGGAGAATTGGATTTTGCATATGTCGAATACTTGCCTTCAATGAATGGGATGACACTTTCACGCAGTTCGCCGTAGAAAGTTTCTGCACTGCATTTGTTGAAGGTCGGCGTGACAACGATCATCGGATTAATGTCACCGTTCTGAATCATATTGTCAAATACACGCTGCATTTCGCCGTTGTCATTATACAGCAGCGTGTTTTCATTGTCGCCGCCTCCGTGCATGAAATAGAACACATTGTACTGCTTTTTGCTGTCATATCCGTATGGCAGATAGACATTCAGTGTGTTGCTTCCGTTGATGCCGTTATACGTTTCCTTGACGATCGTACCTGCCTGTGCAATCGCATTTTTGTAAGATGCCGGATATTCCGTGTATTTCTTCGCAGAATCAAACTGATAATTCGATGTCCCGACAGATTCGTTCTTCTCCGGTGTTCCTGCATTCTGACCGGCAAACTGCTGTTTCAGCAATGACAAATCGGAAACAGTGATTTTGCGGTCAGAATTGATATCGGCACGGATCGCCTGTGCTTCATTCAGTTCGGCAGAAGTCAGCAGATACTTTTGCAGCAGCTTCACATCATCAGCATTGATATTACCGTCTGCGTTCACATCGCCGAGCAAAACCGGCGTATCATCGACCGGATCTTCTCCGGAAGATGCTGCAATGTAGTTGTAAACATCGGGGATCTCGTCCAGCGTCAGCATATAATCACTGTTATAGACCTGCTTCAGGTAGCTTGCAGTATTGATCGCATTACTGTCTATAAAAGAAGTATGCCATGTCATAAACCACAGCCATTTTGCGCCGTCCGCTTTCATTTTCTCCGGATCGGGAATCGGACCGTTTTCATGCAGACAGACCGGCTTGTTTGATACGCCTGCCGCACGCTGATACATACTGACCAGGGAATCGGTATGATTGACATAAGTATCCGCACCGATCACGTCTACATATTCATCCCCCGGATACCAGCCCTCCTTCACATCGCCGGAATAGCCGAGATTCCAGATCAGATTGTTCAGTCCCCATTCATTTGTATAGCGGTCGTACATGAGCCGCCAGAGCTTTTTGAAATTCTCTGCGCCGCCCTTGCCCCACCAGAACCATGCACCGTCAAATTCATGGAACGGGCGCCAGATGACAGGGACATCCGCTTCCTGCAATTCCTTGAGCGCAGCAGCACCCTTGTCCATGCCGGCTATGAGTGCGTTATACTCGCTTGTGCCGGGTGTCAGAAGCTTTGACCAGTCCGGCTCCGCCGCCATAGATTCCGTATGGCTCCCTTTGAAATCAGCACCGCAGTGCCAGCAGATCGTGACGATGCCGCCCTTTGCAGCCCATGCCTTGGCGCGGCGGTTGCAGCCCGAAAAATCCTCGCCCATATAGTCAAGTCCGCGGATGACAGGCAATCTGCCGCTTGCATTCTGAATGATATTGAATTCATAGTCCTCGCTGCCCATCCATGTGGATTCCTGCTGACCGGCAAGTACATTTTTGCCGTAGGTATCGCAAAGGAAAGCATAAAGCGACTGTGTTTTCTGTGTTGCATCCGGATTTGAAAGCTTTGCACCGGATGATACGGTTCCGCCTTTCCACGGTGTGACTGTCAGCGTATCCAGATAGGTCCATCCCCATGATGATTCGATCGTAATGCTGTTTGCGCCGGCAGAAAGATTTGCCGTGATATTGACAGTATCAAATTTTCCTTCATCTGTATAGTTACAGCCGATCGTTCCGGTCTGTTTGCCGTTTATCAGCACATTCTGCGTTTTTCCGCCTTCATCATAAGGCTGACTGTAACGGATGCCGAGCGTATATGCACCTGCGGACGGCACCTTGATATCCAGCGTGACGGAGTCGCCTGCATCCAGCAGACTGATCGCTTTTCCGCCGCTTGCACCTGTCAGTGCAGCGACCGTTGTCTTTTCCGTACCGGTATCGTAGATTTCACCGGTTTCCCACTCATAAGTATCCGCCGCCGATGCGGATATGGGCTGTATTGCCGAAACAGCCATCATTCCGGCAAGCAGCATCATAATACCTCTCTGCATTTTCATTTCGATTCCTCCCATTGCCATTTGACAAAACGGATTCTACAGGAAGGGGAGCTGTAAAATCCGCTTTGCATCTCTTTTTCGCATACGCAAATGCTTTTTTTGAAATATGTGCCGAAGCTGAGGGAAATTTTAGACATTCAGCACAAATTCTATCTTTATTATAACGACTTGACATCTGAAATGGAATGATGTATAATGAATACAACTTGATGTTTTTTACACAATTCAGTATTCCCCTGCCGCTCTTTGAAAAGGATCCTGTATTTGATCGAACGCGAGGTGATAGAATGTTTCATATCGTATGCATGGGACTTGGCTATGAACATGAACCGGATTTTGTCATGAACAGACCGGACGGATATCCGCATTATCTGGCACTGCTGATCCGTACAAAATGCCGTCTGCGCAGCGGAGATGAGATTCGTTCCTATCCGCCGAATACCTTTGTGCTGTATGATGTCAATGCACCGCATTACTATGCTGCGGACGGCGTGCCCTATGTCGATGATTTCATTCAGTTTTCATGTGATCCGAAAATCATTCATTCCTTCGGCATTCCGCTGAATGAACCGCTCCCGATTCCAGACTGGACACATCCTGAATACTATTTCATGACAATATGCAGTGCATTCTTCCGGAATTTCAACCATGATACAGTCATCAACTCGCTGTTTACGGCAATGCTGACCGATTATTCTGTTATTCCGCATCTGCCGCAAAAGCCGCTGCCCTATTTCGGTGAATTGTTTGCGATCCGGCAGCAGATCGGCGCACAGCCGCAGAAGGAATGGCGGGCTGAAACAGTCGCAGATTCTCTGCATATCAGTGTATCCTATTTTCACCGTATCTATAAAGAGGCGTTTCAGACTTCCCTGACGCAGGATGTCATTCGCAGCCGGATCGAAGCAGCAAAGAATCTGCTGCAATGCACCGGAATGACTTCCGAGGAGATCGCCGTCCGATGCGGCTATGCGAATCCGGAACATTTTTCAAGACAGTTCAAGCAGTATGTCGGTGTATCTCCGGATATCTGGCGGCGGCAGAAAGATTGAAAAAACAGAAAGAACGCATTTTCCATTCCATAGCATTCAACCGTATGCAAAAAATCTATGACCGATCAAATCGAATGATGACAGGAGGTATTATCACGATGAAGAAAAAAATTCTGACAATGATGTGTACACTTGCTGTGTTCACACAGGGTTTCAGCGCAGCCGCCGCTGATTCCGCAGAAATGCCGAAACTCGATCCGTCTGTAACAGAACAGCTTCTGGAATTTGGCTGTGACAAAGATGAGGACGGCACGATCTCCGCAGAGGAGTTCGCCGCCATACGGAATATTTATCTGAATCTCACCGATATTTCAGACTTATCCTTTCTCAAAGAAATGCCGAATCTGCGATCGCTGACACTGGAAAAAGGCAGCTTTTCCGATCTCTCGATACTGGCATCCCTGCCGCAGCTCACTTCACTTTCTCTGCATAGTATGGCACTGGATGATCTGTCTTTTCTGAAGAAAATGGAGCTTGATTATTGTGTTCTGGACAATGTGACCTGCGCCGCAGCATTCGATAAAACCGAACTTCTTCAGCTGCAGGATTACACCTTTGAGCAGGGCTATGAGGAAACTATTGCGATCAAACCGTACGCTCTGTTTGACGAGCAGGATTGTGAAATCAAAATCGACGATCATTCTTTGATTTTCGAGGATGATGAATTTGGCGTCAACCGAAGCGAACAGGATCTCTATACACTTGCTGTCGGCGAAACGCCGTATCATATTCTTCTGAACGGCAAAGAGGTGTATCAGGGAACGATCCGCGTCATTCCGCAGAATCTCACACATGAGCCGATCACGCATGAAATCATTGAATGGGCTGACTATGTGTTTCCGAAAGACAACGGCAGTGTGGCAGATGCGCGTGTCGGCAGCCGGTTATTCCATTTTGACGGCGGCGAAGTGACATTGCTGAGAGAAAACGTATCCGCATTGCAGTCGATCTTTCTGGATTCCTTTTCAGGCAGCAGTTCGTTTTACGTCTGCACAATGGAACTGCATTCGGACGGCACTCTGCTGACAGACGGGGAAGAAATGCTTCCGGATGAACATATTGTCAGCATCCGCGAAAATTGTGCGCTGACCGACGATCATAAACTCTTTGCACTTTATCGGCAGAACAACAATAATATCTGGATACAAATTGCGGACGACTGTGCGGAAATGCTTG
Source organism: Oscillospiraceae bacterium (assembly GCA_045628085.1). Lineage (GTDB taxonomy): Bacteria > Bacillota > Clostridia > Oscillospirales > Ruminococcaceae > Firm-04. The sequence continues at coordinate 10,252 of JAZQOZ010000094.1, forward strand.
CAACTGAGGATCTGCCGATCTACCTTTCGGATAACGGAAAGGTCTGCCTGTATACCATCAATGCGGCATCAAAAACTGCCAATGTCAAAGTTACGGATATTGCAGAGCCGCAAAAATACTTCTATGGTAATGTTCTGGACAAAAACCATGTGGTCTGGAAATATGAGAAAGGCATTCTGAAAAAAGTCGCTGAAAACGCGGTTGATATCGGCATTTTTCATACAGATGACGGCGACAGCCACAGCTGTTATATCAACACAGACGGTTCAGCGTGCCTGCTGGACGGTTCAAACAAATTGAACGTTGTCGAAGAACCGACCTGCGATCTGAAAAATGCAGTCAACGGCTCATTCTTCTTCAACGACTGGTATCAGTCCGGCGCAAAAGGGGAAGAAGAATGCGGCGGCAGATGGCGGTTAAGCGATGACGGCATCCTCACAATTTCCTATCAGGAACAGCGTTTTGCGATCGACCATGCAGTCAATGTGATCAACGAGGGCTATGACGAAGCTGCAAATCTGCATTATGTTTATTTTGCACGCAAAGATGCGAGCATCTGGCGATACTGCATCGAAAACAATTCTGCGGAACTGCTTATAGAGGGTGAAACCCCGTCATCCGAAAAGGGCGATCTGAACGGAGACGGAAAGATTTCTGCCGCAGATGCCGTACTGCTCACAAAATGGCTGACCGGACAGAATACATCCGTGTTTGCACTGCCGCAGGCTGATCTCAACAGCGACAATATTATAAATGCTTCAGATCTGACTCTGCTGAAACGAAGTCTGCTGAACGGCTGATCTCATCGGTATAAACAATGAGGCGGAAACACAACGGTTTCCGCCTCGTTTCAGCCTGTCGAAAAACTATAATAAAAGTTTCGGTCAAGCCTTTTCAAGTCGGCAGTGCCGACAGCCGATTTGCTAAAGACTACAATTAGCGAAATAGAAAATGAAGCTTGCAAAGTTCATATTACGAGCAATCATAAAAGTTTTGATCGAACTTTTTCAAAAGTTCGCAGATTCTTAGGGCAGCGCCCTAAGTCGCGCTCCGCAGAGCGCGAAATACCTTGACTTTAGGAGCTCCGCAGGGGTGAATCTGATAAAACGATCCGGTGGATCGTTTTTCAGAGAGGGGGGCCCTGCGATAGAGGGCACCCCTATGTGAATCGCAGAGCGATTCACCGTACATTACTATATTTACAAGCCGGAGCGGAATCTCACACAGATTCCGCTTTTTTCTTTTGCATCCGAAACAATTCTTTTTCGTATTACATATAATATTTTATTAAAAATAAACTATACGTATAATAGCCGCAAAACCTTGATTTTTTAGTGAAAATGTGCTATAATATATTGAATTCTTATACCGAGGACTGAAAGGAAACTGATTATGTCAAGGAATCACGATACAAATAGTAAAAAACCGTTTG
>JAZQOZ010000095.1:0-20429 GCA_045628085.1 Oscillospiraceae bacterium
TCTAAGATGGCAACGCTCGAACAGAATGATGATTATTACACACCGATCTTGAAAAACTTCAATCCGTATAATGTCTATGACACGTTGGATTTCATCTACGCTAACAAAGAAAAGATCATCCGCAGAATGAATACATCCCTTGTAAAAAAGTGGCATCGGAATCCTGAGATCATTTTTTATGATGTTACGAATTTCTTTTTTGAGATAGAAGAACCAGATGAAGATATCCTTGATGATGACGGAAATGAAGTTGCAAAGGGATTTCGTAAAATGGGTGTCAGCAAAGAAAACCGAAAACAGCCGATCGTTCAGATGGGGCTGTTTATGGATGATCAGGGACTTCCGATCTCAATTGAATCCTTTCCCGGAAACACCCTTGACTGCAATACTTTCAAGCCGGCAATTTCAAAAAGCATTGACGGTTTGGATTATGCAAGATTTATTATGATCGCAGACAGAGGTATGTGCAATTATCAGAACGTTTATCATCTGCTCGATCAGAACAACGGCTACATACTTGCAAAAAGCCTTCGCAAAAGCGCCGCAGATGAACAGGAATGGGCATATTCTGATGATGGTTTTATTGAGGTCAGCAAAGACTTCAAATACAAATCCCACATTATGAAACGAACTGTAAAAGACGCAAATGGTAAGAAAAGAACCATCACTGAAAACGTCATTGTATACTGGAGCCGTAACTTTTATGAGCGTGACCTTCATGAAAATGCCAGCTTTCTTGAAACGCTTGAAAAGATCCTGAAGAACCCGAAGGGCTTTCGCGTCACAGATATACAGGCAAGAAGAATGCGGCAGTTTTTCAAAGGAGACTTTCTGAATTCTGAAACCGGCGAGGTCGTTGAAGCCTCGAAACTCCGAGCTTTGCTGGATAAAGAAAAGCTGGAGCAATTCAAAGCGCATTTCGGTTTTTATCAGATCATTACATCGGAGATCAATATGCCGCCGCTGGAAGCAATTGAAAAATATCACGGTCTGTCTCGCGTTGAAGATCAGTTCCGTGTGATGAAAAGTGATCTTGAAACACGCCCCGTTTATGTTCGTACACGGGAGCACATCGAAGCACATCTTCTGATCTGTCTGATCGCTTTGACGATGATCCGCATGATCCAGTGTAAAATATGCCGCAGTGGGCTTGTACCCAAATCAGACGATATTACACTCTGGTCAATGGGACTGCCTGCATACCGTATCCAACGAGCTCTGAACAAATGGAAGGTTGAACTGCTTGCCGATGATTTGTATCGGTTTACTGATCTTGATGATCCTGATTTGAAGTTGATTCTTGACTCGTTCGGCATTAAAATTCCTGTGAAACTTTTTCATAAAACTGACCTGAAATCACAAATCAAGAATATCAACATGGATATATGAATGTGGTGCTATTTTATCAAAAATATCTATCGGCTATATTGCGTCACTTTTGATGCTGTATAGCCGATTTTCTATTCCTTCACGGCTCGTTTTGGCTTTTTAAGTGGCAAACTTGGGTTATAACACAGACAGAAGAAAAATGCAATACAAGACGCGATACTGAGGACAAATTCATACGATCGCCGATTGCAGTATAGAAACCAAAAATGGGGAAAGAAGCCTCATAACAGGTTTCTTTCCCCATACTGCGGACTTTCCGGCAGTCATATATCAGCGCTGTGATGCCTCAAATTCCTTTGCAAGATTCTTCAGGATCTTTGCAACGAATCCGTCAACTTCATCATCCTTCAGCGCATGATCCTCACTCTTGAACCAAAGCGAAAATGCCAGCGAATGCTTGCCTTCCTCAATCTGCTTGCCCTCGTATACATCGAACAGCTTTACGGTGCTGAGCGATTTGCACGCACGCTTCATGCATTTTTCCAGATCAGCACAGATCACTTCTTTGCTCACAAGAAGTGCAATATCACGCTGTACCACCGGATATTTCGGCAGTGCCGTGAATGCAACAGGCTTATTCAGATACGGACGCAGTACCGTCATATCAAGTTCTGCAAGGAATACTGCATGATCGGGCGTTTCTGCATCGATCAGATCATGTGCAAGCATTCCGAGCCAGCCGATCTCCTGACCGTCCAGCGATACGACTGCGCTCATGCCCGGATGCAGGAACGGATATTTCACGACATCTTCCGGCTTTGCATAGGTAAATTCCAGACGGAATGCCTCAGCGATCGCTTCAAGAACCGCCTTGCCGTCAAAGAAGCTCAGCTTTCCGCCGTCAAACATACCGATCGAAAGTGCTTCACGTTCTTCCGGTTCAGCTGTCGGATGCTCCTCTGCGGAATGATAGGTCTTTGCGATCTCAAACAGTCTGCCGGCATCATTGCCGCGGCGGATATTGCGGATCACGGCATTGAACATCGACGGTGCGAGGATCGTGCGCATGATCGAAAGATCCTCGGAGATCGGATTCAGCAGACGGATCGCCTGACGCTGCGGCGCATCCTCTGCGATATGCAGCAGATCAAGGTCTTTCTGTGAATAGAACGAATAGTGGATCGACTCATAAAGTCCCTGTGCGGCAAGTGTACGCTTCAATTTCAGGGTACTGTTCTGTTCGGCATTTCTGCCGCCGTTTGTGACGGATGCCGCCGCAAGGAACGTCGGCTTGATGTGATCGTATCCATACATACGGATCAGTTCTTCCGCGATATCCGGCGCATTCTCAATATCCTCACGATACGGCGGAATCTCAATGGAAAGGCTGTCGCCGGAGATCTGCGGTGCAAAATCAAGATTCGTCAGGATGCGATTGATCTCGTCCGTCGGAATGGTGATGCCGAGCAGTGCATTGATCTTTGCAATGGAAACCGTCAGCGGACGCTTCACATTCGGATCGGCGTTGACTGCCTCGCAGAAGCCCGCGCCTGTGACCGTACCGCAGCCCAGTTCTTCGATCAGGTGAAGCGCACGCTTCAGACCAAGCTGTGTTGCGTACTCATCGACACCCTTTTCAAAGCGCTGTGAGCTGTCGGAATGCTGACCGAGCGCACGGCTCGTCTTGCGGACATTATCGCGCATGAACTTTGCGGATTCAAATACAACATCAGCGGTATCATCCTTGATCTCGGAATTCAGACCGCCCATGATGCCGGCGAGTGCGACCGGCTTTTTCCCGTCGCAGATGACCAGATGATTCGGATTCAGCTTGAATTCCTTTTCATCGAGCGTCACGATCATTTCATCCTGCTTTGCTCTGCGGACGATGATCTGTCTGTCGGCAAGCTGACGCAGGTCGAAAGCGTGCATCGGCTGACCGATCTCTTTCAGGACATAGTTTGTAATATCAACAATATTGGAAATGGAACGGATGCCGACGAGTGCGAGTCTGCGGCGCATCCATGCAGGCGACTGTCCGATCTTGACATCGCGGACATAGTATGCCTGATAGCGCGGGCAAAGATCCGGTGCTTCGACCGTGACCTTGAAGCCGTCCAGACCGGATGCATCCGGCTGATAATCAACAGCAGGCATTTTCAGCGGCTTGCCGAGTGTTGCTGCGACTTCACGCGCAATGCCGAGGATGCTCATGCAGTCCGGACGGTTTGCGGTGATCGAAATATCAAACATCCAGTCATCAAGCCCTGTGACTTCCTTGATATCCGCACCGACCGGCGCATCTTCCGGCAGAACGAGCAGACCGCAGTAATCTGCGCCCGGATACAGATCGTCATTCAGGCCGATCTCAACGCCGGAGCAGAGCATACCGTGCGATTCAAAGCCCTTGAGCTTGCCTTTTTTGATCTTCATTGTGCCTTCGATCGTGACGTGATCCTTTGCAGTCGCATAGACCTGTGCGCCGACGAGTGCCGCCGGATATTTTCCGCCTGCTTTGACGTTATCCGCGCCGCAGCAGATCTGGAATTTACCGTGTTCGCCGCAGTCTACCTGACAAACGGAGAGATGTGTTTCGGGGATCGGCTCGCATTCGGTGACAAGACCGACCACAACGCCGGAGATCTCTGCGCCGAGCTGTGTCAGCGTTTCGACCTCAAAACCGCAGTCAAAGAGTTTGGTTTCAAGCTCCTGCGGTGTAATATCAATATCAACATATTCCTTTAACCAACTAAGCGGAACGATCATGTTATACAGTTCCTTTCTATTACAAAAATATAGTAGATCCGACCGGATTGATTATTCGTGGAACTGGGAAAGCACCCGGACATCCGATTCAAACAGCATCTTGATATTCGGGATGCCGTATTTCAGCATGGCGATACGCTCAATGCCCATGCCGAATGCAAATCCCGTGTATACATCCGGATCAACGCCGCAGTTTTCCAGAACCTTGCGGTTGACCATACCTGCTCCGAGCACCTCGATCCAGCCCGTATCCTTACACAGACGGCAGCCCTTGCCGCCGCAGGCAAAGCAGCTCACATCGACCTCAACAGACGGTTCTGTGAACGGAAAATAACTCGGACGCAGACGGGTTCTGACATTTTCGCCAAAGACATTCTGTGCGAAAACATCAAGCATACCCTGCAAATCACAGAGCGTGATGCCCTTATCGACAACCAGTCCTTCCATCTGTGAGAACATCGGGGAATGCGTTGCATCATCATCGGAACGGAACACCTTGCCCGGCGAAAGGATCTTGATCGGCGGCTTGGTATTCTCCATGACACGGATCTGACCTGCCGATGTCTGTGTACGCAGCAGCAGTTCCGGCGAAACATAGAATGTATCCTGCATATCACGCGCCGGATGATCTTTCGGGGTATTCAGCGCAGTGAAGTTGTAGTAATCATTTTCGATCTCAGGGCCTTCAAAAATCGTGAAGCCCATGCCTGCAAAGATGTCGATCAGCTCATTGGCGATCAGCGTATTCGGATGCAGAGCTCCCTGCAAATGGGAAACTGCCGGCATCGTGACATCAATCTGCTCTGCCGCATTTTTCTTTGCAAGTTCGGCAGCTTTCAGGCGTGCATCCTGCGCAGTAAAGAAATCCAGTGCCCATGTTTTCAGTTCATTGACGATCTTGCCGAAAGCCGGACGTTCCTCCGGTGCAAGGTCGCGCATATTCTTCATCAGCGCGGAAATCCGACCGGATTTATTATCGAGGTACTGTTTCCGGAGCTGATACATTTCTTTGGAATCGGTAATGTCGGCAGCAGCGGCTTCGATCTCCTGCCGCATCGCTTTGATCTGCTCGTCCATGTTCGATACCTTCCTCTCATGGTAATTTCGGAAAACTCCAACCTATAGTATACTGCAAATCACCCTGATTGTCAAGTCTTTCACAAACCCCTTGCTTTTTTACCGGAAATCTGGTATAATATATTATGTATAAGTTTATCCGCATTTTCAAAATAAGGAGGACTCCGTTTTGGATTCTTCATACGATATCATCGCGGCGCTCAGCGATCTGCGCGGCATCTCCGGCAGGGAATCTGCCGTAGCAAAAGCTGCAGCCGAACGCATCCGCCCCTATGTGCAGGATGTCCGCATTGATGACGGCAATGTGATCGCCCGCATCGGACAGGATCCCGAAAAGCCTGCACTTCTTTTCTGCGCACATCTCGATCAGGTCGGCTTTCTCGTCACCGACATCACACCGGACGGCTTTCTGCGTATCGGTGCAGTCGGCGGCATTGACCACCGTCTGCTGCTCGGTCAGCCCGTGACCGTTTTCGGTGCAGAAACGCTCTCCGGCGTAATTTCCATTCTGCCGCCGCATCTGCTCAAAGGAGAACAGGCTGTACCGGAAGATCCTCAGCTTTGTGTTGATCTCGGATTTGATTCCGCTGACGCACTTCGCGGCAAAGTCACACGCGGCGATGCCGTCTGCTTTGCGGCAAAATGCCGTCCCCTGCTCGGAACGCGCATGACCGGTTCGGCACTCGATGACCGCTGCGGCGCGGCAAGCCTGATCCTCGCTGCGGAACAGATCAGCCGCATGGATGATCTCCCCTGCAATGTGATATTTGCATTCACAGGTCAGGAGGAACGCAGCGGACGCGGCGCAAAACGTGCCGCATTCTCCGAATCTCCTGATTATGCGATCGCTGTCGATGTGACCTTCGGGCTTGCACACGGCGAGGATACAAGTGAAACATTCCGCCTCGGCGGCGGCGCTGCGATCGGCATTTCTTCCGTATTGGATGCGGAACTGTCCGATGCGCTCATCGAAACCGCTAAGGCGCACAATATTCCTTATCAGATCGAAGTCATGCCCGAAACCACCGGCACGGATGCTGATGCGCTCGCACTTGCACACGGCGGCTGCAAAGCCGGAACGGTATCCATTCCGCTGCGCTATATGCATACACCGGTCGAGGTCATTGATTTCCGTGATGTTGAACTGACCGCAGATCTGCTTGCGGCATTTGCAGGGAGGTGCGGAAGATCATGAATCTGGATTTGCTCACTTCTCTCTGTGAACTCTGCGGCACATCCGGCAGAGAACACGATATCCGCGCGTTTATCCTGCATGAACTGGAACAATGCGGTCTGCCGGCGGATGCTGTGAAAGTTGACCGGCTCGGCAATGTGCTTGTGCATAAAAAAGGCGCATCGCCTGCAAAAAGAAAGGTCATGTTCTCTGCGCACATGGACGAAGTCGCACTGATGGTCACGGATATCCATGCAGACGGCACACTCAGCTTTGATATGGTGGGCGGCATCAATGCGGCAGCTGTGATCGGGCGGCAGGTACAGGTCGGCAAAGATCGTATCTCCGGCGTGATCGGCTGCAAGCCCGTGCATCTGCTCTCAAAGGACGAAAAGAAAAAGCCGGCTGATATGCACAGCTTATTCTGCGATATCGGTACGGCATCGCAGGCAGAAACAGAAGCACTTGTCCGGCGCGGCGATATCATCTATTTCTGCGGCGATCTGCATCCTTTCGGAGAAGGTTCTCTGCGGGGCAAAGCGATCGACGACCGTTTCGGCTGCACGCTCCTTCTGGAGCTGCTCCGGAAAGAACTGCCCTATGATATGGATTTTGCATTTGTTGTGCAGGAGGAGGTCGGACTGCGCGGCGCAGGCGTTGCGGCGGCACAGCTTGATCCCGATATTGCAATCGTTTTTGAAGCGACAACTGCCGCCGATCTCGCCGGTTCATCCGGTGCAGACCGCTGCTGTGAACTCGGCAAAGGTGCTGTCATTTCCTATATGGACGGCAGAACGATCTACGATAAAGAACTCTATGATCTCGCAGTATCCGTATGCTCAGATCAGCATATCCCGTGGCAGACAAAAACAAAGATCGCAGGCGGCAATGATGCAGGCGCGATCCAGTCAGCCGGACGCGGTGCAAAAGTGCTGGCAGTCAGTGTACCGTGCAGATATCTGCACAGTCCGATCTCGGTCATCCGGCAGTCTGATGCAGAAGCCTGTGAAGCGCTCGCTTCTGCGATGATTTCCGCATTACAGGAGGCACAGCTTGATTACTGAAGTCACTCGTCAGACCGATGTTGACCGGCGTTCACTTGCCGTCTGTCACTACGGACGCAAGATTCTCTGCAATCTGGTCGCATACGGTACAAAATACAGCTTTTGCAGGTTTTTCCGTATTTGCTCACATGACAAGACCGCATGGATGATGCTCCAGAACAGCACCCTGCTTATCAGCTCACAGGCAGATTTTACAAATGATGAAGAAGCTGCAGAGGAGCTTTCTGTTTTCATCCGGATGCATCTGCCGTTCCGTGTTGAGGGCGCACAATCGCTGCTTTCCGGACTGCATCTGAACGGCTACCAGACCTTGCACCGATCCGTATTCCGGCTTGAACCCGGCGGCATATCACCGCTTTTCGATCCGGAACAGGTCAACCGCGCACCGAAACTCGATGATGTCTATGATATTCTGACAGAGGGGTTCCCGAATCTCATCGCGTATGATATCTGGCTGACGGATACCTCGCACATGGTTCGGCGCGGTCTGCGTCAGTGCTTCACCTATTACGGTGTCACGGCGGCAACTGCGATCTACGATTACGGCGATCAGGTATTGATCGGACAGGTCGCAACAAAGGTCGCGGCTCGCGGCAAAGGCTATGCACGCGATTTCCTGCACTGGATCGCAAATGACCTCGAAGCACGCGGCAAAACCGGCATTCTTTATGCACTTGATATCCGCAAGAGTTTCTATGAGGAAATCGGATTCACCCTGCTCGAATCAGAATTTGTCTGGGAACGTCTGCATGAAGCAGAGCCGGACGGCGGCAAGGGAATCCTATGATATCTGATATTTGATATTATTCTGCTCTGAATACGCCTGTATTTCAGTGCGGACATTTCTGAAAGGAGAATCATAATGGATGCAAAGAATACAAGTTATACAGAGCTGTTTGTAGTCGATTACGGCAGCCGTGAGCCTGATCCGAGAGGTCAGGATGAAATGATATCTGTCGGTATTACAGAAGACGGTGAGCTGATCGAGATCGTTTCAACGATGTTCACGCAGGGAGCGTACTGGGGATCAAGAAATCATATTCGCGTGATCAGCAAGGAAAAATACCTGAGCAGTCTTTCAGCGGCCAGACGCACCGGCAATCTGGAAAGCATTCTGAAAGGCGGAAGATATACGCTCGAATATCTCGAAGGACTCGCCAAATGATCGTTCATTCCGTATAAAACCTACCCTTCGGTACAGTATATAAAGGAGAAAAAATGCAACCGGTATTTGATTTTGACGAACGTCTGCTTCAGGCAGCAAAAGCAGCAGAAGCAGCGGCAAAACCGCAATTTGAGGAAATAGAAAATATCTCCCAGCACGGCAGTGCAAAAGTTCTGCGTGCATTCCAGAAGCACAAGGTTTCGGCGGCGTGCTTTGCCTGCGCAAACGGCTACGGCTATGACGATGTCGGCCGCGATACGCTCGATAAAGTCTGGGCAGATGTGTTCCATACAGAGGATGCGCTTGTCCGGCATCATTTCGTATCCGGCACACACGCGCTCTCGACCGCGCTGTTCGGCATCCTGCGCACCGGAGATCTGATGATCTCCGTCACGGGTGCGCCTTACGATACGCTTGAAGAAGTCATCGGTATCCGCGGAAAAGCCGGCTGCGGTTCGCTCGCAGATTACGGCGTCACCTACAAGCAGCTTGATCTGAAAGCGGACGGTACACCCGATTATGATGCGATCCCGGAAGCTGTCCGCGGCGCAAAGGTCGTCTATTTGCAGCGTTCACGCGGTTATTCGCTCCGCCCGGCGCTGACCGTCAGCAATATCCGCAGAATCGTTGAACAGACCAGAACAACCAATCCCGATGCAGTCATCATGGTCGATAACTGCTACGGCGAATATGTTGAATACGATGAACCGACCGATGCAGGCGCAGACCTCATCATCGGCTCTCTCATCAAGAATCCCGGCGGCGGCATCGCCGAAACAGGCGGCTATATCGCCGGAAAAGCAGAACTCGTCGAACAGTGTGCCTATCGTCTGACCTGTGTCGGCATGGGTAAGGAAGTCGGCTGCTCGCTCAATCAGTGCCGTTCAATGTATCTCGGTCTGTTCATGGCACCGGAAGTCGTTGCAAATGCACGCAAGACCGGCGCATTTGCCGCATCGCTGTTCCGTCAGCTCGGCTTTGAATGTCTGCCGGCAGAGGGACAAACTGCCGCCGATATCATCACGGTACTGGCACTGCGCTCACCGGAAGCAATGGAAGCATTCTGCGCCGGTATTCAGGCAGGCTCTCCGGTCGATTCCTATGTCACGCCGGAAGCGTGGGATATGCCCGGCTACGAAAGCAAGGTCATCATGGCTGCCGGTACATTCACCGGCGGCGCTTCGATTGAATTGTCCGCCGACGGTCCGATGCGTGAACCGTTTGCAGTATATTTGCAGGGCGGCATCACATACGGCAGCGGCAAGCTCGGTATCCTGACTGCGGCACAGTCCATGCTCGACCGCGGTCTGATCAAATTCTGAATCTCATTACAGAAAGGATGTCCTGAATATGGCAGATAAAGAAAACACCGGCGAACTCTCGATCAACAGCTACTTCGATGAAGGTCTCGCAGACAACACCGAGCCGAACAATCCCTTTGAGATTCTCGAACCGGAACAGCCGAAACACAAGAAGAAAAAGACAGTGACACGCAGTAAGCCAAAACGCAGACGTTTCCTCGTCACGCTCGCGATCCTGCTGATCCTCGTACTGGCGGCTGTTGTTTTCATTTTCATTCAGCACCGCCGCAATGACGGTCAGCGCTATGCAAGAAAGCTCTCCGAAAATATCGGCAAGCAGATCACTTCCGCTCAGAAAGCTGCCGGCACCACACTGGAACAGCGTTCCGCTTATTCCACGCTCAATAATCTCTACGCTTCCTATCAGGCGATCACCGAAAGCAGCAAGAGCTGCCGCATTCAGGGCATCAAACTGCCGGAATGGGCGATCTTCCTCAATACCGAAGCCGATGAGCTGACAAATGTCACGTATTATAACTATGCACTTCTGGAGAAAAATGTATTCGGTACGGAACGCAAGGCATACCTTGATCCGCATCAGGTCACTGTCGGTTCTTCTGCCGATGCAGTTGAATCAACTCTGGAACTCACGCCTTACCGTATCCAGTATTTGCAGGGAAAGACTGAACTGCGCGAATACCGCTACTGCTATGAGGACGGCGATACCGATGAGATCGTATCCTATGTCATTACCGCAGTATGGGATGAAAACGGCGCATTAACTAGCATTTCCGACACCAGAAGAAACTATATCGGCACACTTCTGGCAAGTCCGGAGGTATAACGGTCTTTCATCCGAAATCCGCAGCCTTCTCATGTCCTGTTTTGTCGAAACCGCCGAAAAACATTACAAAAATGCTACAATTTGAAAGCAAATCGGTGCAATCATCGGAAAAACATTGACAGAACGCCGGATTCCTGATAAAATGTATCTTGTATCATCAGAATTGTATTTCTGCGCTGGACTTCTGCCGTCAGAAGTCCGATGGCTGCGCAGAGTGGGAAGGAGTGAATGCAATGAGCGATCTGAAGCTCTGCTTCGGCTGCATGGAACCTTTGAGCAGCGGCAAGAGCGTGTGTGTCCACTGCGGCTACGATCAGAACACGACATCTCTCGTTAATTATCTCAAGCCAGGCACATTGCTGCATGAACGCTTTCTGGTCGGAAAAATGCTCGACGCAAATGATGAAGGCGTGACCTATATCGGCTTCGATACTTCCGTAGACTGCAAAATTACCATTCGGGAGTATTTTCCGGAACGCCTTTGCAGCCGCGTGCCGAACAGCGCGGCGATCAATGTCAATTATGAACATCTGGCGCAATATAAATCGCTGATGGCAGAATATACCGAGCTGAATAAAGCGCTCGCACGGCTGCGGGATCTCAGTCACCTGAATCCCGCACTCGATATGTTTGCAGAAAATAATACAACATACGCAGTATATGAATATCTTGAGGGGCGCACACTCCTCGAATACCTCAAGGAAAATGCCGGCGAACTCAGCTGGAATATTGTCCGCCGCATCTTTCCGCCGCTGTTCACAACGCTCAGCCTGCTCCATAATGCAGGCGTTCTGCACCGCGGATTAAGCCCCGAAACGATCTTTGTCACCGAGAGAGGCGAGATCAAGCTGACCGGTTTCTGCATCTCAGCCGTCCGGACAAATGATACCGAACTGGATGCTGAACTGTTTGACGGCTATGCTGCGCCCGAACAGTATTTCGCAGACCGTCAGCAGGGCACATGGACGGATGTATACGGCATCTGCGCAGTTCTCTACCGCATCCTGACAGGCTGCCGCGCAACTGATGCGATCACAAGACAGGATTTTGACAATCTTGTTCCGCCGAATGAACTGAATCCAAAGATTCCGGAGAATGTATCCGACGGCATCATGAAAGGACTGCTGCTCAACGGTGCAGAACGTGTCCGCACGATCACAGATCTGGTCACACTTCTGTTTGACACTGAACCTGCTCCGGAGCAGGAAACAGAAACCAGCAGTACTTTCTCCGATCCGATCCCGGCAGATGCAGGTTCAACGGCAGTTTTCCGTCCGCAGACGCACCATCATATCGGGGAACAGCCGGCACCCGTTCACAATCCGCAGCATAAACAACGTCCCGCGCAGCAGCAGGGCGGTCAGCGTCCGCACAACGGCAATCCGAACCGGAACAGTCAGAACGGTCAGAACCGTAATCCGAATCCGCAGAACCGAAACGGTCAGCATCCGCAGCAGCGGCGTCCTTCCGGTACAGCCGGTCAGCAGCGCAGACCGCAGCAGCATAACACCGATCCTGCCGCAAGAAACAGACAGCCTGCAAACCGCAGCGGCAGCTATCCGCAGCAGGGACAGCGCCGTCCGGCAGCAGCCGCAGCAGGTGCATCAGCAGCAGTCCGCAGCCGCAAAGCTGAGGAATATACGATTTTTGAGCGCATCCGTGCGCCGCTGTTCATAGCGATCCTCTTTTTCCTGATCGCAACGCTTGTTGTCTGGGCGGTCATCAAGGTTCTGGGCGGTCTCGGCAACAGCAATGATTCGCTGTTCAAAGACAAAAACAGTTCCGTTTCCGATAATATCGTTCCGGCTGAAACCGATGAAGCAGGCGCAGAAGAACGTCTCGATTTTGTCGTACCGGAACTTGTCGGAAAGATGTATTCAGTCAAGAAAGACGAAATGGATCAGTATCACTATCTGGAACTCGAACCGGAATTTGTGTTCCGCGAGGACTATGTAAAGGATCTGATTTTTGAGCAGGAAATCGAGCCGGGTACACTCGTTGCGACCGGCAGTACGCTGAAAGTCAAGGTCAGCCTCGGTACTTCCATGCTCGTCATTCCGGATTTCAAGGATATGAAGCTCAGCAAATATCTCAATCTGCTGGATGATATGGGACTTGTCGCAGCCGTTGACGGCGGCGGTAATAACAATATGGCAGGCGGCGGTCAGAATCAGTATACGTGGAGTTATCAGAAAAAACAAACCACCACGACACAGCCGGGCAATGCCGTAACAACATCGACGACCACAAAAGACGGAAAAACACACAGCGTCAAGTATATTTCCAAGGTTGACTGGAACTATCAGAACGGATATGTGTGTGCTGTCGAACCGGAACCGGGTACGCCGTTCAATGCACTGGAAGATTACGATATCACCGTGTATTATGCATATAATCCGGTGTATATCAATGTCACACAGACCGGAACGACCGGTACAAGTACGGGTACAGGAACATCCAAAAAACAAACCGGAACATCGACAACAAGCAAAACAACGACAAAATCAGACGGAACATCCGAACCTGAAGATGGAACAAAAACGCCGGAACAGACAAAAACACCCGAAACGACCAAAACACCGGAACAGACCAAACCTCCGGTCATTGAAACAGATCCGCCGGTCATTGTAACGGATCCGCCGGTCGTGCATACTGATCCGCCGGTTGTAACGAATCCGCCGCCACCGCCGGATGAACCCAATGAGGACGGCTGACAGCATATAGCAGTCAGGTACTCGTATAAATTTGAAGGCAAGGCTGCGTGACCTGAACGGCTGCGCAGCCTTTCTCTGTTTTTATCATTCGCAAACAGGATATCAGCGTCCCACAAAGAAACAGCGCCCCTCATGGGACGCTGTTCATTTTATACTGGTTATTTATTTACCGAGCTGCTTGCCTTTTGCCTCTTTCTGTTCCTGCACCTCATCATTCGCCTTCTCGGGATCATTCTTCGCTGCAGATTTTCCTTTGATTTCCGATCCGCTGAGGATATGCTTTCTTTCATCTGCAAGCATACTCATGAGTTGTCTGCTGGTTGCAAAGATCAATTTCTCAGGGGCATTATTTTCCATGAGGGCCTTGAAATCCTCGCGCTCCTTCACATCTTCTGTTGCTTTCTGCAAGTACTCGTCAAAATCCGGTCCATTCCATTTGTGACCGTTCTTCAGTTCACGGTCACACAAATCTGCAACTGTATGAACAGCAATCATTTTTGCCACTTTTTCTTGTAAGTCAAGCATCTGCTCCGGTGTTGCTTTTCCTTCATAATATGTTGCTAGTATACTTGCCTGACGAAGGGTGTCGAATTCACGGCGGACTTTGTCTATTGCTTTCGCGCTCTCACTATTCTCATTATATTTCGAATTCCGAATTTCTTTCTGCCGTTTCTCGATCCGTTTCTGCTCAAGCTCTTTTTCATCCTGTTCTGCCATACGCCGGATTTCTTCCATACCAAGATACTGCTTGGCAAATTCTTCGATTTCAAGCGCAGCTTCAAAGCGCTTTTTTCCGCCCGAAGTAGAAGGACGCCACGCACTGTCCGTTTCCTTCACACCGGCATCTGCACGCTTGGCAAAGAGATAACTGCGGCTTGCCATATAGCTTTCAAAAAGTTCTCTTTTTACTTTCGGATCATTATGTAAAGCGTCGCTGTTTGTCTGCGCAGCCATGATTTGCTGAAGCTTTTCTGCTTGCTGGCGCAGTGCAATGATCTCAGCCGAATCAGAATGGAACGGAATCATCGTGCTTGCGTTCAGTTTGCCGGAGATCTTCCCAAGTTTCTGAGCAATTCCCTGTTTTTCTTCTTCCAGACGTCTTTCTTCTTCTTTCTCTCGATTTCCATTCTTTCAGCTTCCTGACGTTCACGCTCCGGCGCTGCTTCCAGAAAAGTAATAAAACCAGATAATCTCTCCCGAATCTCTTTTTCAAAATCCTGTGCTGCCTGATTCCAGAGCGGCTCGTTTGTTTTATTAACTTCTGCGTTCAATTTATTGGCTTTTGTGTCATCCAGTTTCACGTTCTTATATGTTCTGATGTTTGTCGCCGTTGCTTTCGTGATAAGGCCTGCCAATTTTGACGGATCTGTTTCATTCACAAGCTGCACATACAGATCAGAATGTTTGATCTCATTCTGTAATACTTGCTCCAAATTCACTGTACCATTCGATTCAGACATATAACCCTGCAGCGGTGAAGCCTGTGACTTCATATTGATTTCGTATGTCAATGCGGCAAAGCCACTATTCACATACACATAGAAGTTCGGATCACTGGAACCATACTCTTTCGCCGCATCCATAAATTCCGCTGCATTGAGTTGCGGCTTCAACTCTTTACCGATTTTCTGCAATACTTCATCTCGGGCGTTTTCAATTTTATCATCGTCTATTGCGCCATTTGCGTACCAAAGAACGGAATTGAACAGAATGTCAAATGCCAGCTTTTCTCGTTTCTCGCTTTTTGCTTCCGGCATTTCATCTAACAGCTGATAGGCAGATTGATAACACTTGTCACCGCCATTGACCTGCGCAGCGTGACTCCGGATCATTCCCCACTGTATCTCATCAAACTGTTCGTCTATACCGAATGCAGGGAACTGTTTCATCTGTAAAAGAATCTGATACAACTGTTTTGAGCCTTCATCGAGCTTTCCGCTGGCTTTCTCGGTCGAAATCAGTGATTCTTTCATAACCTCTGCAACATTACTCACAGCCCGACGTACAAGACTGAAATCACCTTTTTGGTATGCTTCCAATGCTGTTTTTGCCGTCTCACGAGACTGCACCATGATACCAGAATACTCAATGTTGCCGCGATCTTCGGGGAGAATGTTCTGCAAAACATAATCACGGTTAAAGTTCTCCTTTTTCTCCCCCGCTTCGGTCGATAATGAATGGATTGCAGTAAAATCAAATTCTTTCTTATCTATTGCAAAACCCATCGCAATGAGCGACACGATCTCCGGCGGCATACCTTCCGGAACAGGAAGTTTGATCCCGTTATATTTTTCTACAGCTTCTTTCGTAAACGCTTGCATTTTATTGAGAGCGATTTCAGAAATTTTGCCTTCCGGTCCGAAACGCTCTATCATCATCTGAACGCGTTTCCGCGCGAAGTTTGCTTTTTTCAATAACTCTGCCTTTGTTTTCTCGACTTCTTCCATATTGTTTGCGATTCCCTTCGCATTTACATTTTCTTTTTTCGGCATAACAATACATCCTTTCAAAATATACGATCAATTTTCTGAACGATCAGTCGAAGTATTCATGCTGTATGCATTTCATTCTCTCATCGTTTCTATCTATCATACCCCAATAGCAGGCATTTGGGTGCAGCGATTCAAAAATATTTTTTATGATACCGGAATCTGTTTGAAGCATGATGATCGCAGCGCACATATTTTCCCCGATCAAGGGCATAATGAAAGCAAATCCACAAAAAGGAGATGCTGATATGAACGAAGCAAGCAGTCTGATCCGGCTGCGCCGTCCGCCGTCTGTGACCGCATGGAGCAGTACCGCCGGAAAAAAAGAAGCCGAAGGTCCGCTCGGAACCTGCTTCGATCTCATCGAAACGGACAGCCGTTTCGGACAAAAGACATGGGAACAGGCAGAAAGCGAACTGCAGCGCCGCACATTCGATCTTCTCCTGCAAAAAGCACATATCCGCGCCGAAGATATCAGCTGTCTGTTCGCCGGTGATCTCATCAACCAATGCACCAGCTCCACCTATGCGCTCCGGCATCTTGACATCCCCTATTACGGGATATTCGGTGCCTGTGCAACATTTGCAGAGGGACTTCAGCTTGCCGCCGCCATGCTCTCCGGTATGGAACTGCCGCACTGTGCCGTCCTGACATCTTCCCATTTTTCAAGCGCGGAACGACAATTCCGCTTTCCACTGTCTTACGGCGGTCAGCGCACGCCGAATGCACAATGGACCTGTACGGCGGCAGGCGCAGTGCTGCTCGGTCAGACCGGCGCACCGCCCTATATTCGCGGAATATGTGCCGGCAGGATCCGTGATATCGGCATCACCGATGCGAACAATATGGGCGCGGCAATGGCACCTGCCGCCGCTGATACGATCGCACGCTATCTCTCCGCAACGCGCACCCGTCCGGCGGATTATGACGCGATCGTGACGGGTGATCTCGGCATTGTCGGAAGCCGCCTGCTCATACAGATCATGGAGCAGAACGGCTATGAACTGCGCGGCGTACACCGTGACTGCGGCGTAATGATGTTCGACCAGAACCGACAGGATACGCACGCAGGCGGCTCCGGATGCGGCTGTTCTGCAAGCATTCTGTGCGGTTATTTTCTGCCCCGTCTGCAAAGCGGTGAGATGCACAATATTCTATATGCCGCGACCGGCGCACTGCTCTCCCCGATGCTCTGTCAGCAGGGCGAAAGCATTCCGGCGATCTGCCATGCGGTGCATATCTCACATGAAAACGGAAAGGAGCAGGCTTCATGAATTATCTCTGGGCATTTGTGATCGGCGGAACGCTCTGCGTCATCGGACAGATCCTCATTGACTATACCAAACTGACACCGGCACGTATCCTTGTCGGATATGTGATTGCAGGCGTGATACTCGGCGGATTGGGCATCTATCCCACGCTCACCGCACTTGCAGGCGCAGGCGCATCCGTACCGCTCTCCGGTTTTGGCAGTCTGCTGGCACAAGGCATCCGCGAAAATGTGGATGCACACGGATTTCTCGGCATTCTGACAGGCGGACTGACATCAGCGGCAGGCGGCATCTCCGCCGCATTGCTTGCCGGACTGTCCGCAGCGGTCATTTTCCGCGCAAAATCACGGGATTAGCTTAAAAATATGATATAAACGATTTGTGCATATAAAGATTGTAAATAATCTGCGAAAAAGCGCTCATACCCCCTTGCTTTTTGTCGGGATATATGATAGAATAAAAGTATCATGTACAGACAATCGTCTCATTTTAGGAGGAAATCGTATGAGATACGGCTATTTTGATCTCGAACAAAAAGAATATGTCATAACCCGTCCTGACACGCCTGCTGCGTGGTCAAACTATTTGGGAGATCCGGAATACGGCGCGATCATTACCAATAACGCCGCCGGATACAGCTTTGTCAAATCCGGCGCAAACGGCAGAATCGGCAGATTCCGCTTCAATTCCATGATGGCACTCCCCGGAAGATATATCTATCTGACAGATAAGGAAAACATGGATTACTGGTCTGCTTCATGGCAGCCCGTCGGCAAGCCGCTTGACCAGTATAAATGCATCTGCCGTCACGGTACAGCTTATACCGTCCTGACAGCGGAATATGCAGGCATCAAAACGGAAACGACCTACTATGTGCCGGATACCTATGAAGTCTGGCAGTGCAAGATCACAAACAATTCTGACCGTCCGCGCAAACTCGCCGTGACCGGCTTCATCGAATTTACAAACGACAGCAATTATCAGCAGGATCAGGTCAATCTGCAATATACGCTGTTTATCTCCCGGACGAGCTTTGAAGGCGGCAACCGCATCATCGAGCATATCAATGAGAACAGCGGCAGAGATGCATCCGGCTCGAACCACATGGAACGATTCTTCGGTATTGCAGGCGCACCGGCATCATCCGCAAACGGTGACCTGACATCATTCATCGGACCATACCGCACCTATTCCAACCCGATCGCAGTAGAGCGCGGCAAATGTGACGGCACAATGAACTATAACAGCAATGCCTGCGGCGCATTACAGTCTGATATCGAATTACAGCCCGGTGAAACCAAAACTTTGATCTATGTATTCGGTCAGCGCAATTCCGCAGAAGCGGCTGAGATTCTCAAAAAGTATGAAAATGTCAGCATCGCAGATCAGGAGATCAGCAAACTGCGCAATTACTGGCATGAACAGCTTTCGCATTTTGAAGTTGAAACACCGTCAGAAGAATTCAATAATATGATAAACGTCTGGAACGCTTATCAGTGCTTCATTACGTCGATCTGGAGCCGCGCCGCATCGCTGATCTATTGCGGTGAGCGCAACGGCTACGGTTACCGCGATACCGTTCAGGATATTCAAGGCATCATTCACCTGAATCCGGAAATGGCACTCGAAAAAATCCGCTTCATGCTCTCCGCACAGGTCGATAACGGCGGCGGTCTGCCGCTTGTCAAGTTCAACCACAACGCCGGTCACGAGAATACACCGGATGATCCGGAATACGTCAAGGAAACCGGACACCCGTCCTACCGCGCAGACGATGCACTCTGGCTGTTCCCGACAATCGTCAAATATATCGGCGAATCGGGCAATCAGGCATTCCTCGATGAAGTCATCGTATATGCAAACGGCGGTGAGGACAGCGTATACAATCACCTGAAGCGTGCAATCAACTTCTCAATGGAGCGTCTTGGCGCACACAATATGCCTGCCGGACTTCATGCGGACTGGAATGACTGTCTGCGGCTCGGCGCAAAGGGCGAATCCACATTCGTTGCATTCCAGCTTTACTATGCGATCCGCGAAATGATGGAAATGGCGAAAGCAAAGAATGACACAGAATATCTTGCATATCTTGAAAAAACACAGGCGGCGCTTTCGGAAACACTGGAAAAATGCTGGGATGAAGACCGCTTCATCCGCGGAATCCGTGAAAACGGCACGATTGTCGGCGCAAAGAACGATCCAGAAGCAAATATGTGGCTGAATCCGCAGAGCTGGTCGGTAATTTCACGCTTTGCATCGCCGGAGCAGGCTGAAAAGGCGATGGAGAGCGTTCACAGCATCCTCAATACTCCTTATGGCGCAAAGCTGCTCGAACCGCCTTATGTTGATCATTATTTTGAAGGTGCGCTCATGCACATTTTCAATCCGGATACCAAGGAAAACGGCGGTATCTTCTCGCAGTCACAGGGCTGGCTGATCCTTGCAGAATCTCTGCTCGGACACGGCAACAGAGCCTTTGAATACTTCATGGAAAGCTCCCCTGCTGCGATGAATGACAAGGCAGAGATCCGCGTTATGGAGCCGTATGTTCACGGACAGTTTACGGAGAGCAAGCGTTCACCGTTCGCAGGACGTTCTCACGTTCACTGGCTGACCGGTACTGCATCGACTGTCATGGTTGGCTGCGTCGAGGGTATCTGCGGTATGCGCACAGAGCTGAACGGAATGCGTATTGATCCCTCTATTCCGTCTGAATGGGATGGCTTCAAGATTCACAAGACATTCCGCGGCAAGCGCCTGAACATAAGCATTCAGAACCCGAATCATGTTCAGTGCGGTGTCAAGTCAATGACTGTCAACGGTAAACAAATCGACGGCAATTTCCTGCCGGCAGATCTGCTAGAGAATGTCAATGAAATCATGATCACACTTGGCTGATATACAAGAAAACAGCGTCCTGAATGAAATCAGGGCGCTGTTTATGATATAGATAGGTTACTATTTATACGAAAAGCCCCCATACAATTCTGTATGGGGGCAAAATGATTCTGGTGGGCCATCAGGGACTCGAACCCGGGACCAACCGGTTATGAGCCGGGGGCTCTAACCAACTGAGCTAATGGCCCTTTGATATAACAAAACCCAGAGCAAAAACTCTGGGTTTCGGTGCCGGCATCGATCTATCTTCCCGGGTCGTCTCCAACCAAGTATTTTCGACGCGAATGAGCTTAACTTCCGTGTTCGGAATGGGAACGGGTGGAACCTCATTGCCATT
>JAZQOZ010000096.1:0-18978 GCA_045628085.1 Oscillospiraceae bacterium
GATGACGCATTCGCAGACTGTACGCTGCTGGAAAAAGTCGTTTTTTCGGATTACGGAGAAGATATAACGATCTGCGATGAGGCGTTCTATAACTGCAAAATCCAATCGCTGAATCTGATCGGTGTCCGCATCATCGGAGAACGGGCATTCGGTCTGAATGAGAATCTTAAAGTTGCTGCATTTCCGGGCAGCGTAGAGGAAATCGGTCAGCACGCTTTCACAGAATGCAAAGGACTGAAAGATATTTATCTGAGCTATAATATCCAGCGGATCGGAAGCGGATGCTTCTATTGCGATGATACCAGATATACCGTGTATTTCAGCGGCGGCGAATTTGACTGGAACAGTATTGATATGGGTTCACAGCCTTTCGCGTATTATGATCTGAATATGAATTATCCGGAACAGGACTGGAATATTCCGTCGTAACGGTGCAGGGGACAGTATTTGTCCGGCAGCATCATATTATAAATATGTCGTTCGCGGCACCGGTTCTCCGGTGCTGTGAGAATAAACCCTATCAGGATGATATAAGAGGAGAGGTATGAGACAGTTATGAAACAGATGAAACGATTGGCATCATGTTTTGCTGCGGTTGCACTGGCGGCAAACGGAACAATTCTGAATCTGGCACCGTCAGCGGCAGCGGAAGCTGCGGCAACTGTGGCGGCGGCATCATCTGCGGCGGTACTGGCACCGTGCGCAGAAGGCGACAGCTCAGATGATGCGGTTGCAAGCGGCGATTGCAGCGCATCAGACGGCATCAGCAAAGTGTCATGGTCGCTCGACAAAAACGGCGTGCTGACCATTTCCGGTAAAGGTGCGATCAATCCGGAGATCGGAGATATGTATTGTGCATGGCGCGTAAACGACGCAACCATGAACCAGATCAAAGAAGTGCGTATTGCAGAGGGCGTGACTGAGATCCCTGCATCCGTGTTCCAGTATCTGAATAATCTCAGCATTGTGACGATCCCGTCCTCTGTTGTGAAGATCGGCGACAGTGCATTCTGGGGCTGCGGTCTCCTGAACGAGATCAATTTCCCTGAAACAGAGATCGAATTCGGAAGTGATACATTTCAGCAGACAGCATGGCTGTCTCGGCAGATGGGAATCAATCCGTATGTTATTGTCAACGGTTCTCTGATTGCCGCAGCGAATAATCTGGAACATCCTGTGATACCGCAGGGTGTCCGTCAGATCGCAGACGGTTCATTTATGAAAAAAAGCAGCGCACTGGTGATTCCGGAAGGTGTTGTGTCGATCGGTTCGGAAGCATTTAACGGCTGCAATTTCACATCCGTTTCTTTTCCTGCCAGCCTGACCTCGATCGCAGAAAATGCCTTCAATCATACCAATGAGCTGGAACGGATCAGTATGTCGCCCGACAACAAAAATTATTGTGTCGTGAACAATGTGCTGATGAACAAGGCAAAAGACACGCTGATCCTGTTCCCTGCCGCAGATCCAAGAGATGAGTATACTGTTCCGGACGGCGTGATCCGGCTCGCAGACTATGCTTTTGCATATTCCGCTCTGGATACACTGGATATGGCAGACAGTGTGACCGTGATCGGTTCCAACACATTCCATTACAGCAAGATCAAGAATCTGACACTTCCGTTCCGCGTGAGAGAGCTTCCCGGTGATGCACTTCTCAATGCCAAGTGTGAGACGCTCTATGTTCTTTGTCCGGATTGCCGTTTCGGTACATATCTGACGAATTTCGCAGACATGACATTCTACTGCTATCATGACAGTGCCATCGAGCAGGCTCTGCTGAAGAAGGCGTACAAGTGCATTCCGCTGAACCGCCGCGGCGATGTCAATATGGACGGCGAAGTGACAAAGGAAGACGTTGAAGCGATCCACTATATCGTTTCCAATGAATCTCCTTATGCCCGGTTAAATGCTGATATCGACAGTGACGGCGATGTGGACGGCGATGATAAGGAATATGCTGAAAGCTATGTCTCGACAGGGAAATTCATCGAAAGAGATAATGATTTTCCGATGTGGAGAGAGTATCAAAAGGCATACGATGTTCCGGTAAATCTCTGCGGAGATGTCGATCAGGACGGAATCATAACGATAAATGATGCGCAGATGATAACCAGATTTCTCGTTGAAGACAGCACTGTAAACATCACCCCGCAGGGCAAGAAGAACATTGATGTAAACGGAGACGGAAAGCCGAGCAGCGATGATTCGCTGTGTCTCCTGAGCATTATCAATTCCGGCGTATATCCGGCAGGCTATGAAGCGCACAAGTGGACAGAAGTGGTAACTGACGGTAAAGTTGCCAACCTGCGCGGCGACGTGAATCAGGACGGAGAGATTGATGAAACGGATTCCAAACTCGTGCAGTCTTATACAGCAGAGGAGAAAGTCGATATTTCCGAACAAGGTCTGCGCAATGCCGATGCTGACGGCGACGGCAATGTTACGCCGGCGGATTCGACAGCGATCCTGCAATATGTGAGTGAGGGCTGGCCGGAAGAAATCTGTCCGTATACAGCATTTCTCCGCGATCTGCCGTACAGCGAAGCGCCGGCTGTTCCGAACATTACCTTTGAGTGCGGACAGATCACGGTATTCCCCGGTCAGAAAAATGTGAAATATCCGGTCAAAATCGAGGCAACAACGCAGTATTCAGCTTCAAAGCTGTATATGATCGTTGATCCGGGTATTCCGTTCACAATGGATGAAAACGGCGAGATCGCTTATACAGTTACTGCCGACGGTGAAACAACGAACGGTACAAAGGGTGTATCGATCAATACATCGAACGGCAATTATGACCGTATCCTTATGAATCCGGACAGCAGCTATGCGCAGAGTGAATATGAATTTGTATTCGATATTCCGGAAACGGTCGAGCCCGGCGTATATCCTGTCTGCATGGAAGGTACTTTATATGACAGCAGACGCATCTCAGTGGAAACTGTCATTTACAACGGAAGCATTACAGTGGAGCCGAAGACGACCTATCAGGGCGGATACACCTTCGGTTTCGTCGGTGAAACGGGTGTTCCCTTTGAGCTGACACAGCTTCAGACAAACGGCGCTGTTCACGGCGCTCTGGATATCACACTGCCGACAGGTGTTGTTCCGCAGCTGACTGAGGACGGCTACGTAACCGCAAGCAAGTATGATGCGGAAGGCAATCTTTCATATATTACCGGCGGCATCTACGATGAAGAAGCAAATATGATCACGCTTCCGGTCATTTCTGCTTTCAGCAAGGCGATCATCTGGCTGGATATTACAGACGAGGCAGCCCCGATCACGAGCGATATTAGCGTTGAACCGGATGGATTTGTCGATTTAAAGGGTACAAGTATTCCGGTCAATACCGAAAACGGCAAGATCACCGTAAGATATGAGCAGCTTCCGAGAGAAACAACGATCGAGCTTGAAAAAGCAGTGACCGGCGATGAAAACCATGAAGCGGTCTATACCGGCTATACTGCTGATCTCGGTGCAGAGCCGCTGCACGATATCGCGGTTTCCGTTACTGCTTCTAAGGACTGCGTCCTGCAATATGGTTTCGGCATCACGACCGATAACAGTGACAGATGGGCTGTTTATTCGCATGGCACTGAGTTCCTGAGCGGCAGTACCCAGAAGGGCGCAATGCCGAATTATATTGCACTGAATGAAGGACAGGAAACAGTCATCCATCTGGATACGTCCAGTCTGGTGCTGCGTTATGCTTCAAAAACCAGTTCTGTTCCCGGCCGGTATGAGCTGTCGCTGAAAGATATCGAGGACGGTGTCATTACGGTCAATTCGATCACCGGCAGCAGCGATATCTGCCGTGCGCCGGAACTTCCGAATTATCGTTTCTATAACGGCCACCGCTATGAGATCTTCAATGATGCGACCACATGGGTGAAAGCCGTGACTGCCTGCAACGGAGTTGGCGGTCATCTGGCAACAATTACCTCGGCAGAGGAGAATCAGATCATAAGCGAGCTGATCTTCAATAACGGTACAAACAGCACGAATTTCATCGGCGGCAAGAACACCAATGCAGATGAAGGCTGGACATGGATATCGAAAAACGAAAAGTTTGATTATACGAACTGGGGCTTCGATCAGCCGGATGAAGACAGCACAAAAGTATATCTTTCGATTACGAATGGTTTCTGGTATTCGATTGACGGTGAGACAACAGGCGGCTATATCTGCGAATGGGATGACGAGGTCGTTCAGTACGGTTTCTGCGGAAGCGGCAGTGAGAGCGACGAGCCGACATCAGCCATGTATTTTAAGCTGAACGCGAAAGGTGATCTTTCTGTATACGGCAACGGCGGTATCTGCGCTGAGCCTGCATTCCAGTCGAATGCAGATCAGATCAAAACGATCACGCTCTCACCCAATACGACCGCGATTCCGGACGGATGCTTCGCAAACTGCACAAATCTGAAAGAGATCAATCTTGCAGGTGACGATTCACCTGCCGGCAAACTCACGATCGGCACCGGCGCATTCACAAACTGCACGAATCTGGAAACAGTCAGATTCACCGGTCTGAATACTGTTTTTGATGACGGAACGATCTTTGATGAGGATACAGCTGCCTTCTACTGCTGGCCTGATTCCGCTGCTTTCGCCTATGCAAAAGAGCATGATATCGAATGCCACCTGCTCGGCGACGCGAACTGCGACGGCTATCTGGATGAGGATGATGCACAGCTGATCCTGAAGGACTATGGGCTTGTCGGTGCCGGACATGAATCGCAGCTGACACCGCAGGGAAGACTGAATTCCGATACCAGCGGCAAAGGTTTCCCGGATGGAACGGATTCGTCCGCAGTTCTCATATATCTGACAAACCACCCGCAGCCGACGACCACCACGACGACTACGTCCACCTCGATCATAACCGATCCTACCACAGAACCGACTACGTCCACCTCGATCATAACCGATCCTACCACTGAACCGACTACACCTACTACCACGACACCTACAACTGAGCCAACCACTAAACCGACTACGCCTACTACCACGACACCTACAACTGAGCCAACCACTGAACCGACTACACCTACCACCACGACCACTGTCATAGGCGACAGAGTCGAATCGCTCGGCATTGAACTGGAAACACAGACTGTACCTTCTGTTCTGGAATATACGGTCGGTGATAAGCTGAAACTGACAGACGGTTCATTCCTGTTCAGCACACATATTAAAACATGGATGAACAGAAATCTCGACAATGAAGATATCAAGGTTTCGCTGGCTGATCTGGAAACGTATTCTCTCAAACTGGTCGCGGACGGCTGCTTTGATATTGAAAAATACTGTCAGCCTACTTTTAATATCACATTCAAGCTCGATACCAGTAAAGTTGATAACACAAAGGCAGGTACATATCCGGTCTATGTCGTTGCACAGGTAGACGGTGCGGACTATGAAAATACCGAGCCGCTTCTGCTCTGCAAGGTCACATATAAGGAAATTACTACCACCACTGAGATCAGCACTGACACCACCACTGACACCAGCACTGACACAACAACCACGACCACGACCACGAATCCGCCCAGCACAGCAACATCTGTCAGCTATAATGCCTGCGGCATTCAGATGGCGATCGCATCTTCCAAAACCGGCTTTATGAGCGATGACACGACCACATTCACCGTTGCAAATACAGCAGATCCGGACGAGCAGATCTTCAAACCGTGCTTCCGTATCGAAAAACTGGATGTATACGATGAAAACGGCAAGCTGATCTCCGCAGATACGTATGATACGCTCGATCTGACACCGATCATGCATTTTGCAGACGAAACGCTTTCTCCTGCATCACTCTGGGCTTCTTTAACGACAAAGGTGATCAAAAACACCATCGAGATCACGATCTATGCAGACGAATTTGAGAAGTATCTGACTGAAAACAACTATCCGGCTCCTGATGCAGCAAGAGCATTTGTATTCAAAAACAAGCCGTCTGTCAGCTTCTCTCAGACTGTCATGATCGCGCCCCGCGGCGACGTATCACTGGACGGTATCACAAATGTTCTGGATGCAATGAAGATTCTGGACTACGCAATGATCAGTATTTCACAGTCAAGCGTTCCAAGCGATCCGATCAATCCGGATTATCCGGAACTGGCATTCAGCGCAGCGGATGTCAATAAAGACGGTAATGTTGATGTCGAGGATGCACAGCTTGTTTTGAACTACTATGTGTCATGCCTTGCATACAAAAACGAGGTTTCATGGGATGACATCATTTCAAGGAAATGATGTGAAAGGAGCTTTTTGAATATGAAATTTCTTCATAGACTGACCGCCCTGCTGTGCAGCGGTGCGATGCTTGCTGCAAATGCAGCGGAGCCGGTCAGTGTGTCTGCGGCAGGTTTTCTGCCGCAGACAACAAATACTTTGGCGGATGACCAGCCGCAGACAGCAACTTATACGGCAGACAGAATGAACGCAGACCCCGGACAAACTGTCCAATACAGCATCCGGCTTGATCAAAACTGTGCCAGCCTTGCAGGCGGCAGCTTCCGTATCGTATTCGCTGACGGATTGGAACTTCAGATGGCTGAGGACAGCGATATCACACCGGTCCACGAATATGTACTGAAAAGCGATGACGATTCCAAGATCAATTTTGCCGTTGAGAAAGCTGCCGATGCAAATAATGTCGGTTTCGGTTTCACAGTTGTTTCAGATGTTATTACGGCATTTTCTTCAGACATCATAACATTCACGATCAAAGTGCCGGAAGTCAGTGAAACGACAAAATTTGCGGTATCGCTCGAAAAGGCGGAAGGCTATACGGATGAATATGAAAATGTCAGTATTACCGTTGAAAACGGCTGGATCAACGTAATCGTTCCGGAAACAACTCCACCGACTACTGATACCACCACGATTACTACCATCACAGTACCGACTACGTCCGATCCCACGAAACCGACAACTGATCCTACCACAATAACTAGTACGGACCCTACGACAATTAGTACGGACCCTACGACTACAACTACATCTACCACCACTCCGACTACCACAACCGAGCCCCGCGCAATGATCGCTGTTTATCATGTCGATCAGGACGGCAATCCGGTACCCGGTGCAGTTCTTCGTTTGCAGGGCACTGACCTGAAAAATCAGACGATCCGATTTCTGCACGGTACGCTCATTATCAATGATGACAGCGAACTGTCTGTCGATTCCGGTTACCTGATCGACTGGAAAACCGGCGCAAAGGAAGGCGGCGTAAGCCTGCATCTCAGCGACGGCGAATATATCATCTCGGAAACGACAGTACCCGCCGGTCATATTGGCTGCACAAAATGCAAATTTGTGATCGAAAACGGCAAACTCAAAACGATCAATGACGTAAAAGCAGGTTCGGCTCAGGAGATCGTTCTGATCGACAAGCAGATCACGACTGACACCACCACGGATACCACCACCACATCTACGTCAACTTCTACCTCTACTTCTACTACTACATCTACCTCGACTTCTACAACCACATCTACTTCGACTTCTACTACCACCACATCTACGTCGACTTCTACCACCACCACATCTACGTCGACAACTACCACCACCACATCCACTTCGACAACTACTACCACCACATCCACTTCGACAACTACTACCACCACATCCACTTCAACTTCTACCACTACCACATCCACTTCGACTTCTACCACCACATCCACTTCGACTGATACGAAACCGACCACGACTACTTCGACTGATGTCACAACAACAACATCGACAACAGCGCGCGATTCGGTCAAAGAATTTGGCATTGAGCCGATGATCGCGAAAAAGCCGGCGAAACTGATCTATACGATCGGCGAAACGCCCGATCTGACCGGCGGTGTCCTCATGTATAATGCATTTTGCAATACTGTCAACGGCGAAACATTTGATGATACAAAAGCAAAAATTCTGCTGGATCAAGTTGCTGACGGTACGCAAGATGAGTTCACATGGAAAGTCTCTGCCCTGCCGGATGCTTCCTATACGTTCAAATTCAAGGTCGATACCAGTGCGGTCAACACCGCAAAAGAAGGCGTGTATCCGATCACACTGCTTACTTATGTCAACGGAAAACTGTGGGGCGAACCGACAACGATCTGCAATGTCACATACCAGAAAGCAGTCGTAACAGAAATCACAACTTCTGTCACAACGACTGATACGACTACTTCAACTACCTCAACTACCACTTCCACCGTCACGACCACAACAACAACTTCTACTACTACCACTACATCTACTTCTACCGATACTACCACCACCACAACAACAACTTCTACTACTACCACTACATCCACTTCTACCGATACTACTACCACCACGAGCAGTACAGAGACTACGACTACCACCACATCTACTACTACTACATCTACTTCAACTGATACTACCACCACTACATCCACTACGACTTCTACCACTACGACAACAACCAATACGCGCCCGACAACATCGACTTCTACGACAACAAGCACCTCAACAAGCTCTAAGGTCACAACAACGACAACAAGCACAACGCCGACTGCCACGGTCAGCTATTCTGTTACAACGGAAAGCACAACTTCCTCGACAGTTACCACCACAACAACAACCGAAACTGAACCGGAAGTCACAACAACTGCGCGTCCGTTTACCGAGCAGGATAAATGGGGCTTTGCAGCAGGTGCGCAGAAGCCGGAAGGCGAAACCGGCGGCTCAAAGCGTTATATCTCTGCGGAAGATCAGAAGGCTCTGGATGCTGTGATGCAGAATCTCAGCAATGTTGAGCGTGCAAAGATCAATGCTGCACTCGAAAGCGCTTCCGAAAACGGCGGCTTCGGTATGGCAGTGACCGCAATTCTCCAGACATACGGCATTTTTAATGCATCCGATCTGAAGGAAAACGCAAACAGCCTTTCCGAGATCAAAATGTCTACCGATATGTCATCGACAGAGCGTGAAAAGGTTCGTTCTCTCATCAACTGCTACGATGTGATGCAGAATACAACAGCGATCTCACAGGCGATCTATCAGCAGAAATCCCTTTCGTCTGCGGATAAGCTGAATAAAATGATCGAGAGTATTGAAAACGGTCATCCGTCTCTCCTGATCTATACCTACGCAAATCAGCTGGGTACTGCTTATCAGAAGCGGACAGCTGTTGCCTATGCGGTCAAGAAGCTCGATCCTGTATGCAATGTCACGATTCAGGATGTTCCGTGCGTATTTGATACCGAGATCCTGCTCTATGACGTAACAGATCCGAATGCGGCGCATTGCTATAATCTCTATGTTGATATGAGAGAAGTAACGGATACGCCGAACAGATGGATGATCCCGATGACCGATCTGAACAGCAGTTCGCTCTCTGATGATGCGATCATGGCTTCGGCGCACAATCACGAAGGTAATCTCGTGTTTGTCTGCTCCGATATCGACCTGCTGAATAACAGCGGTATCCTTGACGGAACAAGAGCATATACGCCGAGCGAGGAAAACTTTATCCCGACAGTATCCCTGAATATCAGCAATGTCAACAGTTCGCAGACAAGCGCATCCTTTGTTGTTCCGAGCGGTGCGACCAATGCATCGAATATTACCGGTACAAAGGGCGGCTCCGGCTATATTCTCGGAACAGACGGCAGCTATACGTTCAGCATAAAGAATCCGGACAGACTGAAAAATCCGCTCCAGATCCGCGCTGAATACGAAAACTGTCTGCTGGATATGACTGCCGACCAGTGCAGTAAGTTCACAGTTTCCAAAGAGGGCTTCGTCAATGTTTTAAATGCGACAGGCAAGTATTCGATGTCCGTTGTCATGAACAAAGATCATCATGCAACCGGATGGGATACCATCAGCATCAGCGGAACGAGTGCAAACTTCATTTCACTCGGCAGCGCAAAGGATATGAACGGCTGGATCATGACCGGTGATGTTGTCGGAAACGGCAAGCAGGTCGAGATCCGTGCATCCGGTGCAAGCGGCAATGCCGTAACGACTTATACGTTCAAGGACGATTGCTATGCAGTTCTGATCACCGAAACAGACGATCATCAGATCAAACTGACAGAATTCCTGCGCGGCGATGTTGACAAAGACGGTAAGATCACGAGCAGTGATGCACAGATGGTTCTGGGCGCTTATGTTCAGCTTGGCGCAGAATTGCCGAGCGGACTGGATGCCGGACAAAGCTGCGCCGCCGATGTTGACGGCAACGGAATCATCTCTGTTGAAGATGCGCAGTATATCCTGAACTACTACACCGAGAAGGAAGTTTCCCAGTTGGACAACGTCTCATGGAGCAAATTCCTAAATATTTAAGACAGTTTGACAAAAGAATCCTGTCGGGGGGCGGTTTCTGCCGCCTTCCCGCATTTAAGAGGTAATGTCAGCTATGAAAATTCAGCTTGCTTATTATTCCGCACAGGGAAACCGGACGATCAATGAAGATTCTGTTTCCATTCTCGAATTCGGAAATTCTGTCATTGCGATCGTTGCGGACGGACTTGGCGGACATGGCGGCGGCGATGCTGCATCCCGGGCGGCAATCGCAGCAGTAAACAGTGATCTGCAAAATCAGCCGATCAGCGAAGCCGCCCTACATCAGGCGATCCGGCACGCAAATAAAGCCGTTCTTGACTTGCAGAAAGACGGTTCTGAAATGAAAACGACGATCGCAGTATTATGGATCGGCAAACAGACGGCTGTTGCTGCAAATGTCGGGGATTCCCGCATCTATCAGTTCCGGAACGGCAGGATCGTATATCAGTCTGTCGATCACAGTGTCGGACAGATGGCGGTACTTGTCGGCGAGATCCAGCCGGATCAGCTCCGGAATTATCCGAAACGCAGTCAGCTTGTTCGTGCGCTCGGCATGAACGAAGATCCGGAAATTGATTCCAGTGTTCTGCGGATGCAACGCGGTGACAGATTCCTGCTGTGTTCTGACGGATTCTGGGAGAACATTGCCGAAACCGAAATGTGCTGCTATATGTCACAGCCGGGCGAACCGAAAGCGTATCTGCGTCAGATGCGCCGATATGTCGAAACGAACGCTGACAGTGATATTGACAATCATTCCGCGATCGCGGTCAGCTTCGGATAAGCGCTGCCATTTTCAGAAATACAAAACGCTGCGATGGATAACACCGCAGCGTTTTTTCTGTCAAAAAAAAGTAGACACCAAAAAAGTTTTGATCCAACTTTTTCAAAAGTCGGCAG
The DNA here is from genome assembly GCA_045628085.1 of Oscillospiraceae bacterium. Lineage (GTDB taxonomy): Bacteria > Bacillota > Clostridia > Oscillospirales > Ruminococcaceae > Firm-04. Next base: position 11,230 of record JAZQOZ010000096.1, read on the forward strand.
GTTCTTAGAGCGCGCGCACGAAGCCGCGCTCCGCAGAGCAGGCTGATTCACTGCGCATTCCATGCAATATGTTTCAGCGTGACAGTATGTGTGCCGGCTGCCGCCGCATCTCCGAGACTGCCGAGCTGAAATTTCAGATCAGCCGCCATATCCGCCGGAAATGTCACCTGAAATTCATAATGCGTCTGTTCCGGTGTCAGCATGACCGTCTGCTCCAGATATCGCTGATATGCCGCATCCTCTGCCGTGATCAGCATCTCACGCGCCGCAGTTGATGATACATCAAATGACAGCGTATAGCCTTTGCCTGCCTGCACCTGCTGTGCGCGGATCAGGCCCATGACACCGTATTGCAGCGTACCGGTATTGCGTATCGTGATCTGCGTTTCACCGTCCGGATTATGCAGTTCCGCATCCGAACCCTCGCTGTATAGTTCCAGCGGCAGGGATGTCACCGCCGCCGGCTGCATCTGTCCGTCCGCCGGTGCATATACCCGTACATAATCAATATCAAAATGCCGTTCACCGTCTGCAAAAGTCTCCGGTGCGCCGTAGATACCGTCTACACCGTCAAAATGTCCGCCGACAGCCAGATTCAGTATCAGATAGAAATTCTGATTGAACGGCGCCGGATAGGCGTGTCCCTCTGAATACCAGTCTGTCTGGGTACTGTAAAGCGTATCGTCCACATACCAGCGGATCTCGCCGCTTTCCCATTCGATCGCATAAGTATGCCAGTTTTCGGCGGAATCTCCGGCAGGGAATTCATAATTATTCGTCAGATAGGTATTATTCGGCCAGACATCTCCGAAATGGATCGTGCCGCAGATCTTCTCCGGCGTACTGCCCCAGCCCTCCATGATGTCAATTTCACCGGATGCCGCCCAGCCGCCGTATACGCTGTCCTCCGGCAGCATCCAGATCGCAGGCCAGAGCGATTTGCCTGCATCGCAGCGTGCGCGCACCTCAATTCTGCCGCCGCAGGCTGAAAACTTGTACTGTGAACTGAGCCGCGCAGAGGTATAACTGTAGCTGCCCTGCACCGGATCGGTATGATCCTCATGCCGTGCTGCGATCGTCAGGATCCCGTCATGCACCGATGCATTCCGGTCGGTATAAAATTCCTGTTCATTATTGCCCCAGCCGTTTGTGACATAATTGCCGTTTGCATCGAGTTTCCAGTTGCCCAGCTCATAAGACCATTTGGTCAGATCGGGCGCAGTACCGTCAAATTCATCGCTCCAGATCAGTCTGCGCGTTTCGTCCGGTGTCCGACCGTTCAGCACAAGATTTTTGAGCGCAGACAGATCGGCGGCATTCAGGATGCCGTCCGGCACGATATCCGCACGTTCTGCCGGAACAGGATCGGCAGTCAGGAGATACTGCCGCAGCAATTCAATATCCGAACGGCCGATGCTGCCGTCCGCATTCAGATCGCCGGTCAGGAACGTATCTGCCGCTGAAACCGGTACGGATGCAGCAGACAGCATTCCGGCGAAAAGGATACAAAATACACGCTTTTTCATCGTTTTGATTGCTCCTCTATTGTATTTTCAGGATGATTTTTCTGCCTCACGCAGCAAAGCCGCATACAGATCTTCGGGAACGCCGCGCGGCCCTCGGACGGATGCAACACCGTAATCATGCAGCCGTTCAAGAGGGAATTGTTCCGGCGGATAACCTGCGAGCAGTTTCAGCCGGACAACTTTTTCCATGTGCAGACCGCCCTGCTCAAAGTGATAGGGGATATCGGTTTCCGTGACTTCACAGGCGTATGTGACCGCGCCGATCGGCTTGCCCTCATAGATATAGAGCGTATCTCCGACGATGAATTTTCCGCTTTGCTTCCAGAATATTTCTCCGGTGACGGCGAGCGTTTCCGCAAGATCTTCATATTTCGGATTTGCCGGAACAAGCCATGCTTTCGGTTCTGTCCGCACTTTTCCGCCCTTGCTGCCTGAAACCATTGCATAGCTCATTTGCAGCGCGGACTGCACCTGTTCCAGCGGCACAGAGCCGTCAAGCAGGATCGAGATCCAGTTATTTTTATTCATGTGATATGCCGGATAGAATCCTTTTTGCAGGATGACAGAGCCGAGCATCAGCGGCTCACATTTGACATTCAGCACATCACAGATCGCATCGGATGCGCCTGTGATTCTGGAGCGCGGCACGGACATGATCAGCCCGTACCATTTGCCGTTCGGATGCCGCAGGACAGCGCATTCCGGTGTCCGCGCCCACGGGTATTCCGGCTGTGTATGATACGTTCCGGCAGTAAAATCCAGAATATTCTGACGGTTTGCAAATTGTTTTTTCATGCAGCGCACCTTCTTCCTTTGGCATTTATTATATCATATTGCAGTATGGAATGCAATGGGAAAACGGAAAAGAAACAATATAGCGGCATCGGCGCGCAAAAATGGGATTTCTTTGGAATCCCATTACGGAGCATCCTGTAACTTTATCTGTGTCGCCGGATTCTTGACAATTCTGCGGATTTCGTGGTATAATCGGATAGGATACAATGCGTTTTGAAAGGAAGCTGAAAAATGGCTCCGATAGATTTTATTATATATGCAGGCGCTGTGCTTCTGATCCTGCTTCTGATTTTGCTTTTTTATCGTCACGGGAAAAACAGAGCGCTGCTCAAAAAGGAAAAAGACTGCATCAGAATCAAAAAGAAACTGATCGTCAACTGGTGCATGATCGCGCTCGGCTGCTGTTCAGTTATATTTTGCGGATTCAGACTTCATGACAGCCGTGTCACGATGCAGCAGATCCAAGACGGCTATTATGATGATATTTTAGAGCAGGATGAAGAAAAGATCACAGCAGATCGGGACAGGCGTATGAAAAATGAAGTGCGCAGACAAAAAATACATTACCTGATTCTCGGCATCTGGAGTATGGATATCATCATCTATCTGTATGATATGATCAGATGGCGGTACGGATATGTTTCTGCAAACGGTGTATATTATTCTGCTGAATTTCTGCCTGCCGATAAAACATCTTATGCGATCAGCGGAAATAAACTGCAATTTTACCGGAAACACAGTCTGGCATCGCCGGAATTTACGATCATTGAAAATTACAAGCAGCTGGAAACAATGCTTTCCGGAAATTATCAGCCGAAAAATTGACAGGGGAGCGTCTGCAAACTGCCAATCTGAAAGGATATCTCACTATGGAAACCGATCTCCTGAAATCAAAATTACCTGACTACCTTGAACGGATCTCCGTCAGGGAACGCTCCGGATTGTATCATTGTCCGCTTTGCGGCAGCGGTACGCACCGCGGCGAACACTCTGACGGCGCGCTCTCCGTCTACGATAACGATACGCGCTGGCATTGTTTCGCCTGCAATCAAAGCGGCGATCTCTTTACCCTCATCGGACTGATCGAAGATATTCCGGATTTTCCGCGGCAGATCCAATTCGCCGCAGAACTGTTCGGCATTCCGATGCAGAATGATAATGCCGCAAAGACCGTCCGGAAATCCGATCAACCGGAGAAAAAACAGCCGCCGAAAGCCGATTATCATGCCTATATCACAAAATGTGCGCAGAATGTCGGAAATACGGATTACTGGACAAAGGAGCGCGGCTTTTCTCCTGAAATTATCCGGCGCTTTCAGCTCGGCTATGATGCCGAAAAACAGGCTGTCGTCATTCCCTATGACAATTCCCATACATACTATATGACACGCAGTATTCAGGGAAAATCCTTCCGCAAACCGCGTACACTCGATGCCGGTGAAGAACCCATCTATCACCGCGCCGGACTGTATCAATCCGAAAAACCATGCTTTGTCTGCGAATCGCCGATCGACGCGATATCCGTCATGGCGGCAGGGGAGTATCCGGCGATCGCTGTCGGCGGTACGGGTGCGAGAAAACTGCTTTCCCAGATCGACGAAAAGCCGCCGCAGTGTCCGCTGATCCTCTGCTTTGATGCGGATGATGCCGGAAACAAAGCCGCCGAAACACTCGCCCGTGAACTCATGGAGCGCCGCATTTCTTTTTCATTTGCGGATTTTGATTTGAATGTATACCCCGAAAACCGCCGCAAGGATGCGAATGACTTTTTCCGCGGCAATCGCGAAGCATTCGCACAGCAGATCATTCAAAATGCCGAATCGCTCCTGCAAAGCAGTGCGGCGGTGCAGGATGAAGCGCGCAGTATCAACGAGACCTGTACGGGCGCATTCCGGCTCAGCGGATTCCTTGACAGCATTCACGGGAAAAATGCGGCTGAAGCGATCCCGTCCGGATTTGCAGAACTGGACGAATATCTGGACGGCGGATTTTTTGCCGGACTTTATATTCTCGGCGCAATATCATCCCTCGGAAAAACGACATTTCTCCTGCAAACAGCCGATCAGATCGCTGCTGCCGGAACGGATGTCCTGTATTTTTCACTGGAAATGTCCGCAGATGAACTGATCGCAAAAAGTATCAGCCGGCAGACCTATCTGCTCTGCAATGACGATACCCGAAAGGCGAAAACCGTCCGCGGCATCACGACAAACAGCCGCTATGCAGGGTATTCTGCGGAAGAAAAAAGGCTGATCGACCATGCCGTTCTTGCATATCAGAAATACGCCGGCAATCTCTACTATTATGAGGGGATCGGCAATATCGGCGCAGAGGAGATCCGCCGCAAAACAGAGGAGCATATCCGGCTGACCGGACGCACGCCTGTTGTTATGATCGACTATCTGCAAATCATGGCACCTTACGATCTGCGTGCAAGCGACAAACAGAATACGGACAAGGCGGTTCTGGAACTGAAGCGTCTGAGCCGTGACTGCAAACTGCCTGTGATCGCAATTTCAAGTCTGAACCGTGAGAGTTACGGTTCGGGTGAGATCGAAATGAGCGCTTTCAAGGAATCCGGCGCGATCGAATACGGTTCGGATGTTCTGATCGGTTTGCAGGTACAGGGGCTTGGCGGCAAACTCGCGGCACAGGATAATCTGAAAAAGATACAGCAGTGCAAGGAACACGCCATCCGCAATGTCGAGCTGAAAATTCTCAAAAACCGAAACGGCAGAACGGGCATCAAGGTCGGTATGCGGTATTATGCGATGTTCAACTGCTTTGTGCGTGATGAAAGTTATGTGCAGCGGAGCATTTCGGACGGCATCGAACATGATGATTTCGAGCCTGCACGCTGATCGCACCGGAATATCGTGCGGTTTACCGGGTAAACCGGATAAACCGGGTAAACTCAGTTTATCGGGTAATATTGGTTTACTCAGCTTAGAACGTGCGAAGCGTGCTGACAGAGCATCTGTCAAATGATATCCTGATTTCTGAAACCGTCTGTCAAGCAGGCGGTTTTTGTTTATGCGGCGTGCGCAAAGGCTCGATCAATACTATCATGATAATGTATGGGCTGTCCGGATCGCCGGCTTGACATTCTGCCTGCAATCTGTTATGATAATGACAGAAATGCCGAAAGGGGATGCGCTGTGACATTATGACACTGAATATCATTTCTGCGGTTCTGCTGTTTCTGGGATTGTGCGGCATGATCGGTTCTCTGACATGGGTTCTGAGCCGCGGAAACCGCAACCGCCTGACACGGCTGTTTCTCTGCTGTCAGACATCTATCGTTCTCTGGATCGTATCCGAACTGCTCATTCTGTTTTCCGTCACGCGGCAGCAATACTGGATCAGCTACCTGATCGGCAATGCCGGAATCAGCTGCTTTAGTCCGCTCTGGCTGATGCTGACCGCCGAATATGCAGAATCTGCGCCGAAAACACGCTCTGCGCTCAATCTGACGCTGCTGATCTCGATGGCTTCGATGCTGGTCATCCTGACCAATGAAAAGCATCATCTGTATTACTCGGTTTTTGAAGCCGGCAGCGTGCAGTACGGGATACTGTTTTATGTGTTCCAGATCATTTATTATATCTGCATCATCTCCGGTTTTGTCCTGATCGGCATGAAACACAAGCGCAGACATGAACGCATCAATAAACAATCGGTGCTGCTGATCCTGTCGGCGGCGATCCCGCTTGTTGTCAATACGCTTTCGATCACGAATGTTTTTCAGGTACAGCTCCGGCTGACACCGTTCATTTTCGGATTATCCAGTCTGCTGCTCATTATCGCACTCGGCAGATACGGTCTGCTGAATATCAATACGATCGCCATTCGGGATACAATCGACAATATCGACAGCGGCGTTCTGATCTTTGACGCAAACCGCCGCATTTCATACCGGAATAAATATGCGGAAAGTCTGCCGTTTCTGAAAAATACGGAAACCGCACGGCAATTTCTTGACGCTGTATCGGCGGCTGCCGGACAGGAGATACCCGAACATTTTTCTGCGGCAGAGATTCACTGCGGCGATACATTTTACAGTCTGAAGCAATCCGACTGCGCAGATACGAATCATGCGCCCGTTGCGCGTGTTGTCACGATCACGGATGTAACGGATTACCATGAACATTCACGAATCGAAAAACAGCTCAGTCTGGAACAGGAGCGCAACCGGATCGCACAGGAAATGCACGATTCGGCAGGACATACATTCACAATGATCAGTGCATTGGCAAGACTGCTTCGTTCGGATATACAGCCGGAAGAACGCAATGCGCCGGAAATGCTTGAAAAGCTGTCTGAGATCGACGGACTTTCACGCAGCGGTGTGACGCAGCTGCGCTGTACGATCAATAATCTGCGCAGTCAGGCGTTCATGTCGTCCGTGACGCAGGCGGTACAGTCTGTACTGACGGCGATCCGCGGCGTGGAAACAGAGCTTTGCATTCAGGGCGATGAAGATGCGCGGTATCAGTTCTGCATTCGGGAAATGTACGACAACTGCCGCGAAACGATCACGAATACACTGCGGTATTCCGATGCGGATAAAATCGACATTATCCTGAAATTTCTGCCGGACTGCGTGGAACTGCATATTCTGGATAACGGAAACGGCTGTCAGAATATTGAGGAGCATAACGGTCTGCGCGGCATCCGAAGCCGGACAGAGGAACTAGGCGGCACGGTGAAATTCATGTCAATGGCAGGTGAGGGCTTTCATACAAGCATCCGGATCCCGATAAAGGAGATACAGATATGATAAAAATATTATTGGCTGATGATGTGCAGATCCTGCGTGCAGGACTGAAAGCAGTGATCGCAGGCGACAGTGAACTGACCGTTGTCGGTGAAGCATCGAACGGCAAAGAGGCACTGGAAATGGCAACGCGTCTGCGTCCGGATGTGGTATTGATGGATATGCGGATGCCCGATTTTGACGGAAGCTACGGCACACGGCAGATCAAGGCATCGTTTCCGGAGATCAAGGTACTTGTCCTGACGACATTTGACGATCAGGAAACGGTTGACCGCGCCGTTGCGGCAGGCGCAGACGGTTATATTCTCAAGGAAATGGACAACGACAAAATTTTAAATTCGATCAAGGCAGTTGCAGGCGGCATCACGGTTTTCTGCGATAATATTTTCCGTTCGATCAAGAAAAATGTTGTACAGTCGAATCCGAAGGATTTCGGTCTGACGGAACGGGAAACCGATTTTATCCGGCTGATTTGTGACGGCGCGGATAATAAGGAGATCGCGGCAAAACTGTATCTTGCAGAAGGCACTGTCCGGAACGGTATTTCCCGTCTGCTGGAAAAGCTGGAGCTGAAAGACCGCACACAGCTTGCCGTTTTTGCGATCAAAAATAATATTGTATAAAGATCCCGAAGAATCTCAATGATGTCAG
>JAZQOZ010000097.1:0-13052 GCA_045628085.1 Oscillospiraceae bacterium
TGCTCTCCTATATCTGAAACTGACATCTCCGGGAGGGGGTGTCAGTTTGCTTTCTGTCCAAGTGTACCTTGACAAATTATAGTGCCTGCCATTGACAAAATACATTCACTTCTGGATGACAAATTAGCTGGGCGCTAACAATACGCTCTTTTCGGTGAATTAATCTATGCATAATGAAAAAGGAATGCTGAGCCCCGGCATTCCTTTTCTGTATTCAGAGTATCTTATTGCCAATCAGTCATATTTGTCATCATCTTCGTCAATTTTGCGAATAATATATTTGAGCTTGTCAAACGGAAATTTTATTTCATCCTTTTTACAGTACCGAACTGATTCAATATAAGCCTGCTTCTCCTCATTAGCAGAACCAACCGGAACGATCACTGCATCATATTCCTCATATACATCATCATGCGCCAGATAGGTATAGGTTCGCATGGTAAAATCAAAGCTGACCTGACATACGATCAGGTCGCCCTCACGGCGGTAGTGTCTGCGATAGCCATTTGAATCAAACAATTCATCGTGATGCAGCGGCCGCGTAAATCTTTTAACCGCATACAAAAATTCTTCCCATGCACACGGCAGTCCCAGTTCGTCAAATATGCCCCCGTATATTTGTTCTGTTCCGTCCTCAAAGGAAATCATAATCTGATATTCCGGAATTGCATATACACATGGAGCCAGCTGTTCGGAATCCGGCGTTTCGCTGAATAATTCCGGATCCAGTTCATCCAGCAGCCTTGCGATGCCGTCCTCAACATAGCAGGTCTTTGTAATCTGATAGCGCGGACTTGTTGTCTGCGTATAGGTGATTGAATGCGTATTGCGGTCAAGCACCAGCTGTTCCTCATAGCAGCGCGGTTTACCGTCTTTTGTTTTCACATCGGATGCCAGTAAATACCGGACTGCCAGTTTCATGATACGGCTCGTCTGCTCCTGCATGGATTTCACCTCACTTTATCAAGGAAAGTGCGTCGCGACAATCTCATTCAGCTGCTCCGCGATCTCCGGAAACTCCCGGTTCAGGTCAAGTGTTTTCACACTGATCTGATTGCCGCTCATCTGGTAGCAGTTATCCGGCTGGATTGCCTCATTTGTCGCAGCATACAGGAGCATTCCGGACACCTTATGCGGTTTCTCGCCGAACTCCGTATCCTTATTCTTGACGTATGTGAAGATCTGGTACAGATTGCCGGAGTGCAGCGTATGCGCATCAAACACCGACTGTGTGGTTCGCGTATAGTATTTTGCATCAATGATCAGCACATTGCTGCCGCGTGTGAGCATAATATCGCTTTGCATGACCGGCAGCATCGTCCGAAAATCATCATCGACCGCCCACGGTATCTGCGATGCAGTCGCCTTGACCTGCGGACACTCCTTGGCGAAGTATTCCAATATAAACTTCTCATACAGCCTGTTCATACGCTGCGGATCAATGAACGACGCAAGCCGGTAATCTCCGGTTTCCTCGGTCAGGAGCATACCCTCAATGATAAGCTGACACAGGCTGATGAGCATACGGTAGGTATTGTTATTCCGCTGAAACCGGATTGCGGACCACCGCACCGTTGCAGGATCAACCATATCCACATTTGCGAAAAAAAGCATCTCTTTTTTCAGATCGTCCTTGTATCTCTGCTCCACATCCGCATGACGAAGCAGCAGCATGACAGTAGTTTTGAGGATTTGATTGAGCAGATTATTCTCGGACAACTCGTCATAGTCGCAGGTCACAACCTGTTTCCGCGCAAGACGGTTCTGTATTGTTCCGGGCATGTTGATCTTGCCGCGAACAACGGGAATCGCCTCAGTACGGCTGATATATTCGCGGTAAAGCCCCTGTTTCAGCTGTCTGCCGATGCCCTTTGCAAGGATCGCAGCAAACAGATTGTGGATATGGTCAAAGGATTCCTTTTTAATGTCCTCATAGCCGCCCTGATCGAGCGCGGTGAACGCATACGAAAGCATATAGTAGATGTTTTTGATGAAGATGCTTTTATCCTTCATGACTGAAACACACCCTGCAAAATGTTCTCCCAGCGCTGCAATTTGTTCGTTTCATCAAACCAGTATTCGCGGAGCATCGGCAGAATATCGTAGTCCACGACAGCGCGCAGCCATTCCTCGGTGCAGCTTGTTCTGCCGCAGAAATAGCTGTGCCCAATACAGAAGCCTTTGCCGAGTGATTTATCCAGCGAGATTTCGTTGTTCAGGTCTTTCACCTTCGCAATCAGCGCATTGAGCGTCTCATTGTTCAGGCTGTTCTGATACGCAATGAAGCCCTGCGAATCAAAGCCCGGTTCGATATCAAAAAAGCTGAACCGGCGGCGCAGCGCATAGTCGATCATGGCAAGGCTGCGGTCGGCGGTGTTCATCATGCCGATGATATAAAGATTTTTTGGCACGGAGAACTGCATTCCGTTGTAAGCGAGTGTTGCCTTTGTTCCGCGGTTATCCTTTTCGATCAGCATCAGCAGCTCGCCGAAGATTTTGCTCATGTTGCCGCGGTTGATCTCGTCGATGATAAAGAAAAACGGCTTGTCCGGCTGATTTTGCGCCTTCTGGCAGAAGCGGTAAAAGATGCCGTATTTCAGTTCAAAGCTGTCCCATGCCGGTTTATAGCCCATCATAAAATCCTCATAGGAATAGTTTTGATGGAACTGGACGAATTCGATGCGGCTGTCGTCCTTTTCGCCCATGATCGACCACGCAAGCCGTCTGGCAGCAAAGGTCTTGCCGACACCCGGCGCGCCTTGCAGGATGATGTTCAGCTTGTTTTGCAGTACGCCGGAAAGCGCATCGTAGCGTTCTTCGGTCATGTAGACTTCGGAGAGAAAGTCCTGTTTTGTATACGCTTTTGCCTTTTCTTCGCTGACAACAGGGTTCTCATCTCGAATCATATCAAGAATGAACTCATATTCGGCTTGTGTTAATCGGAATAGACTACCATTGGGATTTTGGAAGAACTCCATTTGAGCTAATTCCGGACAGTCTTTCAATACAGCATAATCAATCGGCGAAGCAAGACCTTCATCTTTTTGAATATAGATTTGTTCGCCATCATTTTCAGCATTGATGCTTCCGATCGCTACAATTTGCTTAACCGGGTTCGATTCATAGCAGATAATCTTATCGCCAGCTTTTGCATCTAAGAAATTCTGAAAAATTCGGCGCTTGTTTCCATTCTCGTTGAAAAGTGTATATTCTACAACTTCACCAACAGCAATATTAGCAAAACTCCAGATCTTCGGATTTGCATTCAGCCACCAGTAACCGCAGCAATCATTATTGGGGTCTGTAGTTGCATACAACGGAACTTCGCTTAAATCAGCTTTGTCGAGTGCTTTCAAAAGGTTATCCCTTAGCTTCCAAACAAAAACACCCTCTTCATCTTTATCGGCATATCTACCTGTATAAAGGACAGGCCACCACTGTTTCGAGCCATCTTCTTTTTGCGGAAAATGAATCTTAGCTGCTTTACACACTCTTTTTGCCAAAGCAACTGAACCGAAATTATAGAACTTCGCTGTTTCACCATATTTAACTGCAAGCTGAGTGCAAGTAGCTGTACCGCCGTAATCCTTCATTCTCTTCATGATTTCAAGTGCATTTTTAGTGAAAACATTTCGGTCCTTTAAAAGTCTATCCCAATCCTCAACTGACAAACCTGAATCATAATCATCACCATACCATATTATGGGCGGTTGTATGATTGTCGATGAACGCTCTTCATAAAAATTCGCAATGTGAAACCCAAGATCAACCGTCAGCGTTTTCAATTCCGGATCAGGATAGCAAGAATCTGTTAGATTATCCTTGAACAATTTGACAAGCTCAGCATCTTCTTTCAGCGCTGCACTGATTTCATCATACATTTTCAGGAAATTGCGGATATTATCGGCATAGGCACCCTTGTTGAAATGGTAATCTGCACCCAAAATCTGGGCAACTTTCTGAACTATGCTGTATTTATAGATATAATACTTGTCCGGAAAGCGAAGCCACAGATAAGTACAGATTGCGTTTTCATACTGATAGTGCTGCTTGGCATCCCCGCCGTATTTCTCCAGCATGACAGAGGATTGCTGCTTGAACTCGCTGATTCGTTCATATACATCGCGGTTTTCATCAAATAAAGACATGAACATCGCACGGACTTCTTCCGGTGATGATTTCGCAAAACCTTCAATCATACCTCGTGGGAAATTGTTGACAGACACAAGCAAATTGGACGTTTTACTCAAAGCAAGTTTCAGCATATCCGGAAAATCCTCAGCATTCACGTTCCAATGCTTCTGAAACCACGCAACAGCTTCCCACTTGTACTTCTCTTCATTCCAACGCTTATAGTCCTTATCGTTCCATTTGAATGAAACAAAATCCTGCTTGTAGTGTTTCAGTACATCCTGTAATTTTGCCTGATCAATCATGATTATTCACCTCATTATCGTCCTGATGATTCCGAATGCACCAATACTGCATTATCCCGAATGGAATCCACAATCTGCATGAGCCGTTTCCGCTCTGCATCGCTGAACAGCCGCAGAAAGTTCTGCGGTTTATCAAACGGCGGCAGCATCAAAACTTTGATACTCTCGATATAGCCGTTCTCCACGACATAGTCAACGATCTTATGCACGAATACGATCTGCTGCTGATTGAGGTTCTGCTCATTGATAAACGACGAAAACGCCTGCATTGCAGCAACACGCTCCATTTTTGCAACCTTGCGGACAAGCAGCCCGAGCGGCGTGTCGCCAAATTCACGCTGATAATCCTCCGGATTGCCGAGATCCTTCATCAGAATTGCAGTCAGCGCCTGATAGTCGTCAGGTATCAGCGGCATATTGTTCCGCAGCTTAAAGATCGCGGTTTCGTCCTTGTGTTCTTCAATATAGCGATTGACTTTCAGCTTGTAGTCCTCATAGTCATACCCGTCGTCAATCGTTTCACCGGCTTTCGGCTCGCCGAACTTGTCCTCCAGATCGGTATAGATCAGCTTTTTCGTACTCTCGCCAATGATAAACTGGATCAGATCACGCAGTTCAGCACGAAGCTGTTCAAGATCGAGAATCGTACAATTTTTCTGATAATCCTCTGTCTGTGCTTGCTGGATCAGCGGCAGTTTTGACTGAATCTGCGGAATGGTGCTGTGCGCTTCCAGACTGCCGAGTACCTTTTGCAAATCATTCTGGTACTTCTTCTGACCGCGCAGCGTTTCCATTTGCGCGAGAATCATGCCGTACATAAAGTTATCGAAACGCTTTGCATATTCGTCCATCTCATCTTCATAGACAAGCGGCGCTATATGTGCGGTCAGCGAATGCATTTTGTCCTCACTGATTGCATTGAGACTGTCACGCTTTTCAAATTTTGCAATATGACCGCGCTGCAAACGAACCGCAGTCAGCTCCGGATTCAGCGCCTGAATCTGCTGAAATACAGTGTCACCGAGCCCGGTGCGCCAGTCCTGATATGCCGAATCTTTATACGATGCGTCTTCCAGATCCTGCATGATGCGGACACGTTTGCAGAAAATCGACTCGGAAAGCGTTTTCGTCTCTCTGCCCTCGATGCCATTGATTTTCTGACGGAAGAACTCAAAATTGCCGCAATAATCAAAGATCAGGAAACGGCGTTTATCTGTATAGGCGCTGTCAATCGAATCGATGCACTCCAGTCCCGGGCAAAGCCGCGTTCCTCTGCCGATCATCTGCCAGAATTTGGTGCGGGAACAGACCTTTTTGAAGAACACCAGATTGACCACATGGCGCACATCAATACCGGTATCCATCATATCTACGGATACCGCAATATGCGGAATTTTCTCCTTGTCCGGTGAATACGGATCAGGTGATGCAGGCAGCTTGAAATCGTCGATCAGCGACTGCGCATAGGTATCATCACAGACAATGCGAGCACAGAATCCGCCGCGATACTGCGGATACAATGCATCAAAGCGCTCAACGATATACTGCGCGTGTGCCTTGTTCTGCGCGAAGATAATCGTCTTGCCGATGCGGTCGCCGCCGTTGATCTTGATGCCCTTGTTCATCAGATCCTGCAAGACACGGTCAACGGTATTCTGATTGAAAATCGTGCGGTTGAGCAGCGAGGACGAAATAAATGACGGCAGCGTGCCGGTCTCCTCATCGCCGAAATCGTCCTCATAGCGCTCCTTGTCCGCATCAGAGAGCTTGTCATAGGTGATGCCCTCATTCAGAAAGAGGGACTGAATTTCAATATTATAATACGGCACAAGTACATGATCCTGCTCCACTGCCGTGTTGTAGTCATAAGCATAGGTCGGGACGCCCTGCTGCATCTCAAAGAAATCGTATGTATTCCGGTCAACATCGGTTTTCGGCGTTGCGGTCAGTCCGACCAGCAGCGCATCGAAATAATCGAAGATCGCGCGGTATTTCTTGAAGATGCTGCGGTGTGCTTCATCAATGATAATCAGGTCGAAATGCGCAGGTGTAAAGAGCGGCAGACCGTCCTCTGTTTTCACGCTGTCGATCGCGTTGAGCATGGTCGGATAGGTCGAGAAGACAATGCGCGCATTTTTGTCGTCCTTGTTGCTGCACAGATTACACAGCGACATCTCCGGCAGATAGTTGTGGAAATCGTCCTTTGCCTGCTTGACCAGCGCGGTGCGGTCGGCGAGAAACAGAATATTCGTGACATACCGCCCGCGGCTCAGCACATCGGCAAGGCTGGACGCGGTTCTCGTTTTGCCGGTACCGGTTGCCATAACCAGTAGACTTCGCCGGTGTCCCTGCGCGACATTGCTGCATACTGCGCGGATCGCCTCTTTCTGATAATAGCGGTCGGTGATTTTATCGTCAATCTCAACGGCATTGAGGTCTTTGCGCTGCGTGCGGCGATCCATGAGCTTTTGCAGATCGTCCGGACTGAAAATGCCGCTGACCTTCCGCTGCGGATAGCTCACATCATCCCAGAAATAGGTCTCGAAGCCGTTTGTATTGAACATCATCGGGCGGCGGTGATACTTCTTCTCCAGACAGTCCGCATAGAGCTTTGCCTGTGTTTTGCCGATGAGCGGGTCCTTGCTTGTGCGCTTGGCCTCGACGACCGCCAGCGGCAGACCGTCCTTGCCCCAGAGCACATAATCGACAAAGCCCTCGCCGGCATTGTTCGGCATACCCGTGACCGGCTCCTCGATTGACACATTCTCCCCGATGAACCAGCCCAGCAGCTTCAGATCGACATCAATATACTTTTTGCGCGTTGCCCATTCGGAGAGGTCCTCCGCCTTGAATGTGCGCTGCTGTTTGTTCGTATCGCGCTGACCGGTGATCTTCTCGCTCATCTCCGCGAGCTTTGCTTTCAGCGCTTCGATCTCGCTGTCTTTCCGGGAGATCAGGCTCTCCTGTTCGCGGATTTTTGTCTCGTCGATGATGACCTCTTTGTCGGGGATCGCGTGCTCGTCAAACTGCCGTTCCTCGTAGTCGCTGCCGTAGCAGTAGTCGATCCACTCGATGAACTCAAACAGTGCGCGCAGGGACAGCACCGCATCGCTCTGCGACACGGCACGCGCAGTATGCACGGCGAGATTGCCCAGCCGGATGATAAACTGAAATTTGCCCCATGTCTGCGAATCGACCGCATAGCGGAAGCTCGGCTCATGCACCAGCGCCTGCAAATTGTCCTGATAGGGCACCTGCATTGTCAGGTCGGCGGTATACACCCACTTGACCGCCAGCTCCAGCGCCTTGCGGCTGCCGATCGCGCACATTGCCGCAGAAGTGCAGAGCACCTGCTCCGCCTCGATGCACGCGGCGGAGAACATCTGATATTCGGGAATCTGCGCGAGAAAGGCGAAGTTAGACATGAGATCACCTCCTTATCCGAAATACTCCTGCATGAGGGCTTTTTTGAGGGTTTCCGCCTTTGCGAGCACCTGCTGCACGGCAAATTTTGATTGTGCGCCTAGCCAAGGGCGGATAGTCTAACAGGTGAGAACCCTGTACGGTAAGGTCTAACCAACCACCGTTAGCGAGTCTTGTGCTGTATGCAGTAATGCATGGAGTAAAGCGTAGACAGCGAGGAAGTGGGGTTACATGGTGATTGAGCCTCGAAATTTTATTATTCGGAGGGCTGACACTGTAATCAGAGTGGAAAGCAACATGCGCAGGTCGATACGGTGAGAACTGAAGCACCTCTGCGGGGTCAAAGAGCCAATCACGCTTCACATTGTGACTATCCAGTCAACTGGGGAGAGCCTGTGGTCTCCATATCAACCGAAAGGACTAATGTATAAGTGGTATGCCGGACAACTGTAAAAGGAAGAATGGCAAACGGATTACAGGCAGTCGGACAGCTTCATAGTACCGATGAAGTCGGGTAATGCCGACAGAGGAAAGGAGGCTGCATAATAAAGGTCTTTCTGAGGACACATTTGCCGTACTCAGGGGCGGAGGAACAAATGGAAACGAAATTAGAAAGAATAGCATCGAAATCAGCAAACACAAAACGACCTGAATTCACATCGCTGTACCATCTCATCAACAAGGAAATGCTGCTGCAATGTCACAGAGAACTCGACGGAAGCAAAGCAGTTGGCATTGATGACATCACAAAGAGGGAATACAGTGAAAATCTCGAACGCAATATCGAAAATCTTGTGGACAGACTGAAAAGAAAAGCCTACAAACCACAGCCATCGTTAAGAGTATACATTCCTAAAAGCAACGGCAAAATGCGTCCGCTTGGCATAGCGTGCTATGAGGACAAAATCGTGCAGCTTGCATTGAAGAAAGTACTTGAAGCGGTTTACGAACCGAAGTTTCTGTACTGTATGTACGGATTCAGACCAAACAGAGGGTGCCATACGGCTGTGAAAGCATTGTATAACCACTTGAACAACGGGCGGATTACAACGGTTGTAGATGCAGACATCAAGGGATTTTTCGACCATATGAAACATGAATGGATACTGAAATTCCTGAATTACTATATCAAGGATAAGAACATTCTATGGCTTGTGAAGAAATATCTGAAAGCAGGTATCATAGATAAAGGACAGCTTGTAAAAGGTGACGAGGGAACAGCGCAGGGGAACATTATCAGTCCTGTGGTTGCCAATATCTATATGCACAATGCGCTGACGTTATGGTTTCAGTATATCATTGCCAGAGAGTGTCAAGGTGAATGCTTTCTTGTGGTATATGCCGATGACTTTATAGCGGGATTTCAATACCCATGGGAAGCCGAAATGTTCTATGAAAGACTGCGTAGCCGAATGGCGAAATTTGGTCTGGAATTGGAAGAAACCAAAAGCCGTATTGTAGAAAGCGGAAGATACCTCGCAAATGCGAGAGCAAAGCGTGGCGAACCTATCCGTTTGGGTTCATTTGACTTTCTTGGTTTTACATTCTACTGCGGCAGAACCAAAACTGGTAAACCATGGATTATGCCCAAAACAAGCAGTAAGAAATTTCGACAGAAGCTTAAAGACATGAAATTATGGCTGTACGGCAACAAGGAACAAAAGCTTGGAAAACTGATGTATATGCTGAACATCAAACTTGTAGGACACTATAGATATTATGGGATAAGCTTTAACAGCAGAATGATTAGTAATTTCAAGCAGCAGGTCAGGGAACTCTTGTTCAGAGCATTGAACAGGAGAAGCCAGCTTAAAAGCTACAATAAAGAGGGGTTTTATGAAATGATGAAGTACTATCCTCTCGCACTTCCAAGAATA
The DNA here is from genome assembly GCA_045628085.1 of Oscillospiraceae bacterium. Classification (GTDB taxonomy): domain Bacteria; phylum Bacillota; class Clostridia; order Oscillospirales; family Ruminococcaceae; genus Firm-04. The sequence goes on from JAZQOZ010000097.1 coordinate 9,737, forward strand.
TATGTCAGCTTGTTTGATTAAGATGTGAATTTTATTATGAAGAGCCGGATGCGGGAAAACTGCACGTCCGGTTCTGTGAGGGGCTTACATTGTAAGGTGTAGGTCTACTCGACTGTCGGTCTGGGCTACGAAGGCGGCGAATTGGGTTTGAATATCCAGAGGAGGCAGATTTACAGGCATAGCTTTGACATATGAAACAGCTGCAATATTCTGTATTCCGCTACCCTTAGTTTCCAGATTTCCGATTGTTTGTTTCATAAAAGTAAGAAAAACAATTGGAAGAATCCGGTCGTTTAAAGTGAATTTACAGAGAGCCTGGTTTATGACACCACGTTCACAGCCTACGGGCAACTGATACAATTCTCCCATTGTGCCGGAACAGCTCATTATAATATCTCCTGCCATACACTCAAATCGCTTTAATTCTTTGTATTTTTCTTCAGTGATATAGTATGTACCTATTGTAGCGCTTTTCTGTATAGCGTGCTTCTGCTCATAAACCTTATATGTTGTTTCATCGGGTTCTACAAAGAAGTCTTTTTTCAAAGCACTGCCAAATGGACCTCTAACTATTGAAGAACAAACGTCGGCAAGTGTTACTCTCTCCCAACCTAATGGGTTGGTTTCTGGATCCCCAAACATCTCCACAAATCGGGCTTTGACAAGCAAATCTAGCTTTTCCAGAATCGCGTTGCAGAGGTCGATTGTTTGCGTGGCTTTGTCGAGGTTTGCGGCGATTTGTTTTTGGGTTGAGAGGGGCGGGAGAGGTACTTCACATCGGTTTACATAATCATCAGTTTTGAGATTGTGCAAACCTGTGGTTTTATTCTGAAAAGGAATAGTGCCGCCACGCTGATAATTGCAATAGAGAAAATAAAACAGATATTTCGGAAAACATACAGAGTGGTCTGCAACTCGTAATAAACCTGTGAAATTATTAAAAAGATACTTGTTTTCTTCACCTTCAAAAAAGACTACTCGCCCAACAGGTTGTGTATCACTTCCACCTGATTTTTCAATAATAATGTCTCCATAGCGAAGATATTTAGACTCAAGATTCTTCTTTTTAATATCTCTTGTAACAACTTTTGAATAGTCAATTATTCCGGAATTGGTAAAATTTGTCGTTCGTAAAACAGGGATACCGGTTCCTGATTCATCATCATTTCCCCATTCGCCGGAAATAGCTTTACCGGTAATTTCTATCAACTTAGCCATCCAGCATCCCCCCAAGCTCCTGCAAAGCGCCGCCGAGCTCCTGATAAAGCCCGTTCAGCTCCGCCAGAATCTCCGAAGTCGGCGGATATTCCACCGCCTTGTATTCGGTCTGCTTGTACTTGTTCACCGAGAGATCATAGTCATTCTCCGTGATCTCCTGCTTCGGCACAAAGAAGCTCTGCTCCGTGCGCGCACGCTGCGCCTCTGCTTCGGGATCAGCAAACCGCGCCAGAATATCGGGGATGTTATTCTCCGGAACAGGGCTGCGCTTGTCATCGAGCGAGAAGCCGTCCGCCTTCATGTCATAGAACCAGACGTTTTCCGTGCCGCCCGCGCCGGTCTTTGTGAACACCAGCACCGCCGTCGAAACGCCGGCATAGGGCTTGAATACGCCGCTCGGCATCGAGATCACCGCGCGAAGCTGATGCCGTTCGATCAGCTCCTTTCGCAGCGCCTTGTGCGCCTTTGAAGAACCGAACAGCACGCCGTCCGGCACGATGCAGGCGCAGCGGCCGCCCTTTTTCAGCATCCGCAGAAACAGCGCAACAAACAGCAGCTCCGTCTTTTTCGTATCGCAGACCGCTTTCAGATTATCGTTGATGCTCTCCGCATCGACTGTGCCCTTGAACGGCGGATTTGCGAGGATTACATCAAAGCGGTCGCTGATTTCGTTCTGCTTCGAGACGCTGTCCTTGTAGGCGATATCCGGCTTCGTGATCGAGTGCAGCATCAGGTTCATCGCGGAGATGCGCAGCATGGTCGGATCGGTGTCGTAGCCGGTGAACATGTCACTGTCGAATGCAGCCCATTGCTCTGCGGTCATGGTCGGCTCATATTTTGCGCGGATATGCTCGCACGAGGAGATCAGGAATCCCGCGGTGCCGCACGCCGGATCACAGATGCGGTCATCCGGCTTCGGATCGAGAAGCGCGACCATCATTTCGCGGATATGCTTCGGCGTCCGGAACTGCCCGTTCTGACCTGCCGCCGAGAGCTTGCCCAGCATATATTCATAGAGATCGCCCTGCATATCGAGATCGGCGATGTCATGCGCATAGAGCTCGTCGAGTCCGGTGATGATCTTTTGCAGCACCTGCGGCGTCGGGATCAGGAACATTGCGCTGTCCATATAGCGTGAGAATGCGCTTTCGTTTTCGCCGGAAAGATTCTTGATAAACGGGAACACCTTCTGCCCGACAATGTCAAAAATCTCGCGGCTGTCGCGGTTCTTGAATTTGCTCCAGCGCATGGATTGCCCGTCTTCCGTATCGGGAAAGATATGCGGCAGCGTCTCACCGGAGAGGTTTTCGAGCTGCTCGGTTTCGGTGTCTTTTTCATCCAGCGACCGGATGAACATGAGATAGGTCAGCTGTTCGATGACGGTCAGGGGGTTCGTGATGCCGCCCGCCCAGATGTCCGTCCAGATTTTATCGACTTTATTTTTGATCTCGCCAGTTATCATGGGAGCCTCCTGTGAAAGAATATAATAATCCAAGTATAGTATAACATATTTTGGCTGAAATTGCAAGATTATATGACATAAAACAGACCGGCATTGCCGGGCTTGGTCATATATAAACCAAGTTCTAACGCATTTTTGGTTCAGCGTATTCTCTAAATGATTTCAGGGAGTTGCGTTCTTATATGTTTTGCTTGATTTTCCGTATGAAATATGTTATAAGTAACGCTATTCGGCATTAGTATCCCTTAGTGGTCATTTAGAGGCATTTAGAACCCTATTTTACGTCACTTTTTGAGGTAGAAACCTCAGAAATCGCGCTGTTTCGTCAAACTCAAAAATCTACCCAATTTAAGATTTTGGGTAGAAACTTGGTAGATACCTACCGACCATAAGGTTGGTAGAAAGTTGGTAGAAACCCTAAAACAAACGGTAGAAAGCCTGTTGACAAAGCAAACTGAATAATGGAAAATAGCGGATGGTGTTTCGTATTGAAGCGCTGTCCGCTATTTTTATGTCCAAAATTGAATATCGTACTACGCTTCTCAGAAATGAGGAGCTTTTTTTATTTTCAGATGAAATTTGTCAGGAGGTCTTTTCTATGCCAAACCCTACCCAAATCAGTCTGCTTGACTATCA
>JAZQOZ010000098.1:0-3368 GCA_045628085.1 Oscillospiraceae bacterium
AATTTCCATGTTTCCGGAAACATCGGAAGTAATTCAAATGTCACAGTTTTGTATGACCAATCGTCACGGTATTCAGCCGGTAAAAGCAATCCGACTAAATGACCGTAGCACCATGATACGATATATCCATTGCCCTCATAGAAACCGCTTTTCTTTATGTTCGCGCCAATCACAGGCGCAATCGCATTGGCTACAGAGGGCTTTTCTGCTATAATGAGTTTCATAAATCCTCCTTGTTTTGTATTCTATATCATTCGCAAAAGAGAATGGTATAGCAAATCTTTTGGCTTCGGTGACAGCGTTAATTTATACTCAGTCATTTTCGACCTCCTTCATATTTTATCGAAAAAAATACTTGACAAATCCGCCAAAATGGTATATACTATGTATATACGAAAGGAGTGATTGTCATGACAATCAGTATTCAGAAATGGGGCAACAGTCAAGGTGTGCGACTGCCAAAGCATCTTCTGGAATCGCTTCATTGGATTGAAAACGATTCGCTGGAAATATCCATTGTAGAAGATAAGATTGTTCTTCAAAAAAGCAAGCCACAATATCAGGATATTCGAGCATTATTTGCCGATTATCATGAGGATTACCATGCCGAAGAAGTCGATTGGGGAAAACCGGAAGGAAATGAAGTATGGTAAAACAAGGAAGTATCATCAAGATCAGTTTTAATCCGCAGCTTGGGCATGAACAAGCTGGATACCGTCCGGCTGTTGTAATCAGCAATGACGTATTCAATGAAAAATCCAGTATGACGCTTGTTTGTCCGATCACAAATTCTTCCAGTCATTTTCCTTTGCACGTTCCACTGGATGAACGCTTGCAGACAACGGGAGAAGTGATGTGCGAACAAATCAAAGCGGTAGATTTGCGCGTCCGTGCTTACCAGTTCGTTGAACAAATGCCGTCTGACCTTTTGCAGCGCATTGTACAGACTGTGTATGCTGAAATTGAAATTCTCGAATAATGAATAGCACTGTCAATTCAATGTTGGCAGTGCTTTCTTATTCGATCACAGTCACAGCATTTTCCCAATATCCATATGGAACAGAAAGAAAATCATAGTCCTCAGCAAGTACTTTCAGCGCGGAGAACAGTTCACGCTCCAGATCAGAAAGCCCGAAAAGATGTAAGCATTTCAGCATCCGTGTCAGCCGCAGGAAATTATGATTGCCGCGATTAAGCCATGTAATCCGCATTTTCCATTGTGACACGACCGGAACAAGCTGTCCTCGATCATCTCTACCGAAACCATAGAACTTCATCATCCGAACATAGGCACGTCCATGATTTTTTCGCCGTTTAGTTCCAGTTCCTTGCCCTCTGCATTGTAAGCAAGGAAGCACTTGTCATATCCGAGTCGATATTTTTTCATGGATAATATTCACTCCTTTTCCTGTTCATTGAACAAGACCGCACAGTTTTCAATCATACTTGCAATGGCGTTTTGGGAATCATGCCCTTCGTACACCCATTCAAGAATATCTGCTTTGGCTTTCTCTTTTGGCGTACTGATACATCCAATATGGAATCTATCAGAACCAATGTCACCAATGCTGATATAAATACGATATATCGTTTCCCAATTTTCGCGTCCTAAATCCTCCGCAATGACAAATACACCACAGCGTTTAATATGATCTTTCAGAATGCACTTGTTGATGTTCCTGATTTGTTCGATCTTTGTTTCATCAATTCTGAATACCCATTCAGTGATGGTATAATCGTTTGCATCCTTGATTGTATACTCATGCAGCGGTGCATTTGTATATGGAAAACACTCCTGAAAATGCGGACATTCGTCACAGCCGCATTCAATCTCAGGATTAGAGCCGTTTGCAGGGCATTCCCTGCCCTGCGGGGACGGCTTCAATTCATAATTACTCATCTTTCTACCTCCTAGTTTCTGAACGTCCCACAACAACCGGTATCTCAACGTCCGTCTTCCACATTCAAAGCTGTTTTATATAGCTGCTGAATGACATTGCCACCAATCAGCTGATTGCCATGTCTCTTTGAATCGCCATATTCACTGCCAACATCGAAAAGAACATCAAAGAAATTGCCGAAGAATTCAGGATTATCGGATTTCAGATAATTCACGCTGCCGTCGGCATTCAGAATCGGCGTGTTGTCTGGGAGTGCATCATCCTTAATGCCCCTTCTGTATATTTGTCCTCTGCATAGTCGTTCACCATCTATTACAACAGTATCTTTCCGGCAGAAGTCAGCAAGCGGACAGTTGCGTTTACAAGTCTTATTCCGCCATGCTCTGCCACTCCACAACTTGTATCCGAATTGTTCGCAGGCTATTTGGAATACATTGATATTTTCGTCCATACTGATGAACAACGAAAACTCACTTGCAACCTCATAATCCTTTGCTCTGTTTTGGACTGATTCCGGATTGTTTAAGAATTGCATGATCTGCTCAACAGTGTATTCCAGATATTTGTCATTCGACGCAATCGTATCAGCAATATACTTGCGCCATCTCGGCTATCTTTAGGGATAACACCATAATCTCTGTATAATGACAATACAGTTGCATCCGGTTGACCTTTAACGCTTTTCCAACGGATTGAATATTTGAGCAATTCAACGCCCCACTCCTCCGGAATCTCCCCAATCCATTCAATGCCGGAATCTTTCATCGGTCGATCGCCGCGCACACCTTTTGTGACTGCCTGTGTGATGACAGCCTGACGGAGCTTTTTGTATTCCTCTATGGTCGCTTTGGTCTTTTCGGTGATGTTGTCAATCAGGGCGCATTGGCGGTCGAGATAGGCGGAGATTGCTTGCTGTTCGGGGAGAGGGGGGAGCGGAACAGCGATTTTCTTCATATCATTCCAATTCGTTGTCCATAAATCATCTACAATACCGTGTCCCCATTTATAAAACTCATCTGCAAACATTGTCGTATGAAACAGCCAATCATAATATTGGGGATTCATTTCGGTCTGTGGGGATAATACTATATTGATAAGGGATATTGAACCATCATAAGCAGATATCCCACATGATCCCCTGCGATCAGATCGGCTATTGATAGCAAAATCACCTTTTTTAACGAGTTTTCTGTCATCATGTGCATCTGATTTCGCAGCGGTACTGAGTTGCGGCAGAATCCCTTTCATTGTCACAGAAAGAGGGGCATACTCTTTGTCGCTAACCTTTTCTTTTCGCTCATCATATAACTGCCCGATTTGTCCAGTATTCCAACTCTCCGGAATCTCCCCAATCCATTCAATGCCGCTGTCTTTCATCGCTCTCATCGGCTTTCACCCCCAAAGAGCGCATCAAGGCTTGCCTGAATTTCCGTTTCCAGTCCGTGCAGGCGCTCCACGATCGCTTCT
>JAZQOZ010000099.1:0-34220 GCA_045628085.1 Oscillospiraceae bacterium
GTGGTAATGCGCTTGGTGATATGCTGGAGCAGTTCAAACGGAACATTCTCAACAGTAGCGGTCATGGCATCTGTGGTATTGACGGCGCGGATGATGACCGGATAAGCGAAGGTACGCTTGCCTTCCTTGACACCGACGGAACGGAAATCCGGAACAGCGGTGAAATACTGCCAGACCTTGCCTTCCAGACCGTTCTTTGCAAATTCCTCACGCAGGATGGCATCGCTTTCGCGGACAGCTTCCAGACGGTCACGGGTGATCGCGCCGAGGCAGCGGACACCAAGACCGGGGCCCGGGAACGGCTGACGGTATACCATGTTGTCCGGCAGACCGAGTGCCTTACCGACCATGCGGACTTCATCCTTGAACAGCAGCTTGATCGGCTCAACAAGCTCAAACTGCATATCATCCGGCAGACCGCCGACATTGTGATGTGCTTTTACGCCGTCGCTTTCGAGGATATCAGGATAGATCGTGCCCTGAGCAAGGAACTCGATACCGTCCTGCTTGCGCGCCTCCTCCTCGAACACACGGATAAATTCAGCGCCGATGATCTTACGCTTACGCTCCGGCTCAGCAACATCTGCGAGCTTATCGAGGAAACGGTCAACGGCATCAACATAGACGAGATTTGCGTTCATCTGATTGCGAAAAACTTCAATGACCTGCTCCGGTTCGCCCTTGCGCAGGAGTCCGTGATTGACATGGACACAAACGAGCTGCTGACCGACAGCCTTGATGAGCAGTGCAGCGACAACAGAGCTGTCCACACCGCCGGACAGCGCAAGCAGAACCTTTTTATCACCGATTTGAGCGCGCAGTGCGTTGATTTGCTCATCGATGAAGGCATTTGCAAGCGCCTCTGTTGTAATTCTCTCCATAGATTCAGGTCTGACATTTGAACTCATAACGTAAATCTCCGTTAATCTATAATATAGTATCTGTATTATAGCACAAAACAAAACAAAATGCAATTGGCGAAACAGAAAAAAGTTTTCCCGTATGACGGCGGATTTTTTACTGCTTTCCCCATTGTGTTTCCAACAATTATGTGGTATAATAAAGTGGAATATTCTGATAATAGGAAGGGGGCACACTGCATTGGCGGGAACGATCATCCTCATTATACTATTTATATTATGTGTGCTCCTGCTTCTGCCGGTTCGTGCCAAGGCTTCATTCGGAGACGGCAAATGGGCAGTCGCCGTATACTACGCTTTTATCCGCGTGTTCCATATAGAATCCAAAGAAAAACCGGAACCGGAAGTTCCGAAGAAACCGGAGGATCTTCCGGAGGGTGAAGCACCGCCGGAACCCCAACCGGAATCTCAATCCGAAACGAAGCCGAAACATAAACCCAAGCCGAAAGCAGAATCCAAACCCAAGCCGCAGCAGGATGCAGCACCGAAGCCTGATATGATTGCGGAAAAACCGGAGCCGGCAGAGGAATCCGCAGAGCCGGTCGATCCGGAGCAGCTTGCGGATACGGTCGAAACGCCGGAGATCAAACCGGCAAAGCGAAAGAAACCCAAAAAGCCGAAGAAAAAGCCTGCCGCCGGATCGGAAATATCCGAAGAAACGGAAGCATCCGGCGAAACGGAACAGCCGGAGAAGAAAAAACGCGGCATCCGCGGCTTTATCGAGCGTGTCAAGCCGCATTCGCTTTCCGATATACTCGGACTGGTGCAGGATGGCTTTGCGGCACTGACTCCGGCACTGAAATTTCTGACAAGACATATCCATTTCCGGCATATCAAGCTGTATCTGGCAGTCGGAACAGATGATCCTGCAAATACTGCCACACTTTACGGCAAGATCTGCGCCGCGGCTTATAATCTGCTTGGCGCAATGCAGTGCTGGTTTGATGTGGAAGCGGATGAATTCCGCATTCTTGCTGATTTTTATAATAACAAGACGACATTCCGCGGCGCACTGGAACTGCGCATTTCGCCGATGGCAGCGATTGCGCTGGCGCTGATTCTCGGTGTCAGGTTCCTCTGGCGGACAATTTGCAGATTCCGCAGAGAGGATCGTGAGGCGAAGCGCCTTGCAGAGGAATCTGCGCCGCTGCCGAATGCGGAACAGGCAGAATCTTTATGACAGGAAACATTCCGAAACGGCTCTGACCGTTCGGTCAATCATTTTTCAGGAGGATACAACTATGAGCGAACGCAGCAAAGAACATCCGGTGCAGGAAACCCTGCGCGTCACAATGGACGAGATCCGCGGCATGGTCGATGCCAATACCATTATCGGCAATCCGATCAACTGCGACAACGGTACAACAGTTATTCCGATCTCAAAGGTCAGCTTTGGATTTGCGTCCGGCGGTTCTGATCTGCCGACAAAGGTCGCAAAGGATATGTTCGGCGGCGGCGGCGGCGCAGGCGTGACCATTACACCGATCGCATTTCTTGTTATCATGCCGAACGATGTGAAGCTCATGCAGCTTTCTGTCAATGCATCGACGCCGAATGCGATCATCAATATGGTTCCGGATGTCATGGACAAGGTCACCGGTTTCCTTGCCGGCAGACAGGCAAAGCGTGAGGGCGAAACAGAGGTCGTTTCGGAATGAAGCCTTATCAGCGGCTCACGCTGACAGCGGCATCTGCGCTCCTGCTCATGGGTACGGGCTGCGGCTCGGATGCAGTCAAGGGGCTTTCACGCGGCGGAACAGCGGAAACCGCGAATTTTCGCATTCAGCTTCCGCATACGCTTTATCAGGCAGAAGAGCCGGAATCGATTATCTGGGATTATTCATTTCTCGACCGCAGCGGCTATATGATCTCCGTGCAGGATTTTGATTTCGGCTATGCGCCGGAGGATTTTCTCGGCGGAGAATATCAAACCGGTGAAGCGGCGTATGAGAACGGCACGCTCGGTGATTATGATTACTGCGGATGGATCGCAGAGGAAGGCACAGACAGCGTGCTGAAATATGTCATCGGAACGCAGGGCAGACTGCTCTATGCAATGGCTTCCGTTCCGGAAAATAAGCAGGAACGTGCAAAAAAGCAGATCTTTGCTATGCTGGAAAATGCCGAATATATCGGCAAGCCAATCGCACCGGGCAGCGCGTCCGTCGGATTCCTCACGGTCGATTATCCGGAAACATGGGCGGAAGATGCAAATGACAGCAGCTCTGCCATATTGATGCTGCATCCTGCGGTCAATCATAACGGTTCGTCGATTACTTTTTCTGTGCTTGATGATGTGGATAAGTCGCCGAAGGAGCTTGCCGAGAACGCCCTCGCAGTCAGTACAGAAGGCATGACGGATTTTTATTCGGAAACGGCTTTGCTTCAGAAAAAGCTGTTCGGCTATGATGCATATATCGCAAGACTGCGGTACGGAGAGCCGGAGGATGAGAACGGCTGCACATATCAGGACTCTGTATATTTTGAAACACCGGCAGGGATATGTTATGCGATGATGATTTACTGCGATCCCGGCGCAGAGGAATATCTTGCGGCGGTCGATACGCTGACTCTGACGGTCAACACGGGCAACGGAGATTAAAATGGAAAAAATCAGAATTCAAAAGTTATTATCGGATGCCGGATACTGTTCACGGCGCAAGGCAGAGGCACTGATCTCTGCCGGCAAGGTCAAATGCAACGGGCATCCGGTCGCACTCGGCGATAAGGCGCTCCCGACAGACCGGATCACGGTCATGGGCGAGGATGTCTATATCCCGAAGAAAAAGGAATTTCGCTATATTATGCTGAATAAGCCGCGCGGTTACGTCACAACGCTTTCCGATGAACAGGGCAGACGCTGTGTGACCGATCTGCTGGAAGGCGTGGATACCCGTGTCTATCCGGTCGGACGGCTTGACCGGAATTCGGAAGGGCTGCTGCTCTTTACGAATGACGGTGCATTTGCAAACGGCATTATGCATCCCTCGCGTGAGGTATCAAAGACCTACCGCGTGACGGTTCGTCCGCCTGTATCCGAGGAGCAGCTGACACAGATGTCGGCAGGCGTGACGCTCGATGACGGTTTCAAGACCGCGCCGGCAAATATCGTCACACAGGTACAGGAGCCGACTCGTGTTGTGCTGATGGTGACGATCCATGAGGGAAAAAAGCGTGAGGTCCGCCGGATGTGCGATGCAGTCGGACTGGAAGTTGCCCGTCTGCGCCGTGTCTCGATCGGGCCGGTCAAGCTCGGTATGCTGAAGCCCGGCGAATGGCGCGATCTGACATCAGAAGAACTGCGTGCGCTCCGCACGGCGATCGGAAAGTAAAACAGATATGGATGAAAGTATACACTTTGAGGTCATTCCGGCGTCCATTCAGCGGAAGGACAATATTTTGCACGGTGTCTGCGGCTATTGGCAGGATAAGCCGGTCGTATTTATGTATGACGCATCCTGTCAGGATATTGTGATACCGGAGAGCCTTGAGCCGGTTTATCCGGCGATCGAGGATGCGGTCGTGCGCTGGCTGCGGCAGAACGGCATGATGCGCTGACGATTGCAATGAAGGAAAGAATATGGAGCAGAAAAAAACGGTACCGGTCAATCGATCCGCATTATACGGTGTGCTTGCCGCGCTGATCGTCTGGCTGCCGCTGATGCTGCTGGACTGCATTGACGAATTTCTGCGGCACGGCGGCTCGCTCTGTTCGCTGCTGACGTATCCGGTGATTCCGGTTGTGCTGGCGGTATTCTATATCCGGCACCATAAAATTGCGAATCCCCCGCGGCGGAATCTTGCGGCATGGCTGCTCAGCTATACTGCCGTGTCTTCGCTCTCGTGGTATCTCGTCCGCAGGGAGATAGATGCCTGTTACATCGGGCTGCTCATTCCGCAGCACGTTCTGGGCGACGGCGTGGGGATCAACGGCATCGAATATATGATGTACGGATTTCCGGCAATGGTCATTTTCCTTGTTATTGTGATTGCCTATCACATCTGGGAAGCGATCTGATTCCGGTGCGGCTTTTCGCGCAGAAAAACAAAAAAGGGAAAGCCTCGGCTCTCCCTTTCATGTCACATGATGTGATTGTTCTGTTTGATTGCAGCGCGTGCCTTATTGACAATGGTCTTATCGTTTTCGTAGGTCAGCATCTGCGTGGCGCGGACGATATCTACCCAGCGGATCTCTGCGATCTCCTCCTCCTGCGGCACAAAACCGTAATTGCGTGCCAATGCAAGAAAATAGACAACGACCTTTTGTGTATCCCGCTTGGGCGAATAGGAAACAGTTTCCCGAAATGTCTGATCTAAAATGACATCAAGGCCGGTTTCTTCCTTGATCTCGCGTCTTGCTGTTTCGAGTTCTGTTTCATCACCCTCCACATGACCTTTTGGAAATGACCAGTGACCGCTGTTGATATGTTTGATCAGCAGGATCTCGATATTACCGTGAAACCGCCGGTACACGATCGCGCCGCATGATTTTTCGTGCAGCATTCAAAATTTCCTTTCGTTGGTTATAGAATGGGTTGTTGTTACCTATTATTATAGCACATATTGACGGATTTGTAAACACCTTTTTGACAGAAATTTACATATTATGAAAATATTGCGGTGGTTTTTTCGCCGCAGTTATTTTGGATTCAGGAAAGGAATTGATTCACATGAACAAGAAAACAGCATTCAGCGCAGCGGATATCCTGCTGCCGAACAAGCAGAATATGTCTGATGTATGGGCAGTCTGCGCCTGCGATCAGTACACCGGTGAACCGGCTTACTGGGCAGAGACTGACCGCACAGTCGGCGAAAAGCCCTCTGCACTCCGTCTGATCCTGCCGGAAGTCTATCTGGAAGATGCAGATGTGACTGACCGGATCGCAAAGATCCAGCAGTCGATGAAGGAGTATCTTGCGGCAGATATCTTTGCTGAATACAAGAATGCTATGGCCTATATCGAGCGTATTCAGAGTGACGGCAAAATGCGTGCAGGTCTGATCGGCAAGATCGATCTGGAGCAATATGATTACAGCAAGGGCTCTGTATCGCCGGTCCGTGCAACGGAAGCGACCGTTCCGGAGCGCATCCCGCCCCGTGTCCGCATCCGCCGCGGTGCATCTCTGGAGCTGCCGCATATCATGATCCTGCTCGATGATACGAAGAAAACCGTCATCGAACCGCTGGAAACTGAAAAGAACAGCATGGAACTGCTCTATGATACCAAACTGATGCAGGGCGGCGGCTCGATCAAGGGCTGGCTCGTTCCGCAGGATGCACAGAACCGCATTCTGGATGCGCTGACTGCACTCGGTACGGAATCCGGCGAGGAAAATCCGCTTGTCTATGCAATGGGCGACGGCAACCATTCTCTTGCGACTGCAAAGGCGTTCTATGAGGACTGGAAGGCTGCAAATCCCAATGCTGATACTGAAAATGTCCCGATGCGCTATGCACTTGTTGAGCTTGTCAATCTGCACAGCCCGGCACTGGAATTTGAAGCGATCCACCGCATTCTCAATCAGATCAATACGGAAAAGCTGCTCGCTGATATGACCAAAGCACTCGAACTGCGCACGGATGAGATCGCAGCGCAGGCGTTTACCGTTCTCTGCGGCGGCAAAAAGCAGGTGTTCTATATTCATAAGCCGACCTCGAATCTGACTGTCGGCAGCGTACAGAGCTTCCTTGACGGCTGGCTTCGTGAAAACGGCGGAAAGATCGACTATATTCACGGTGCAGATGTTGTGGAGAGCCTTGCCGCAGAAAAAGACAGCCTCGGCATTCTTCTGCCTGATATGCAGAAATCCGAGCTGTTCCCGACCGTTATTCAGGACGGCGCACTCCCCCGCAAGACATTCTCTATGGGTCACGCGGCTGACAAGCGCTTCTACATGGAAGCACGCCGGATCGCGGCAGAAATCTGAGAATTGTGTGAAAGCCGCATTTTGCTTGCAATTTGCGGAAAGATATGCTATAATGGCATTGCAGTCCTGCATCGCCGGGAAATGACAGACCGGTGCAATGCTTGCTGCCTGCCTATAGCTGTATACAGAATTTCAGCAGGGCAGAAACATCATGCGTTTCTGCCCTGTTTTTGGACTGCGTTCAGCAGGCGAAACCATTTGAGAGGGAGTATTCCGGAAATGAAAAAACAGGCGATCCTGCGCGGCTTTGCCGCATTCTCCGCCGCATTGGCTGTGCTTTCCTTTGCATCGGTGCTTTGCTTTGCAGAGGAAACAGATGTGGATTACGATGATATTGAGACTGTAGCCGAAACCGAGGATTCCGATGAAACTGAGACTGCAGCTGAAACCGAGGATTCCGATGATTCGGAGGAGATTCCGACCTATACCAGCGGCGACTATACTTATTCTATCCTTGTGAGCGAATCAGACGAAAACAAAAAAGCCGCACAGATCGAATCATACTCCGGCGGTGAAGACGTTGTTGTGATCCCATCGGAAATTGACGATCTGACAGTTGTGGCACTCGGCGATAACGCATTTGCGGGTGCATATTATATCACGTCGATCACTCTGCCCAGTACGGTCACGCAGATCGGTGTCTATACCTTTGCCGCCTGTTCGAGCCTGCAGGATTATATCGTTGAGGAGGGCAATCCGTATTTTGAGGCGAAGGACGGTGTTCTGTATGCCGATGAGGGGACGAGCCTGATGCGCTATCCGGTCGGCAGACAACCAACAGAATTGGTGATCCCGGATGATGTCCTGCGAATCGGTCATGTGGCATTTTCGGATTGTAAGTCACTGACAAAGGTTACATTTCCGGAGGACCTGATCTATATCGGTCAGGCGGCATTTGCAGAGTGCAGCGGTCTGACGGAGGCGGTCATTCCGGAGGGCGTGACCGAGATCACAGATTTTTGCTTCAATAACTGCAAATCGCTGAAATCTGTAACACTGCCTGAGAACCTGACGGCGATCGGCGCGGCGGCATTTTCCGCAACGGCACTGACATCGGTGAAACTGCCGGAAACACTGACTTCGATCGGTGAACAGGCATTCATTTCGACACCGATGAAGGAGATCACCGTTCCGAAAAGCGTATCGGATATCGGTTTCACCGCGCTCGGCTGGGATGTGCAGGCGGACGGTATGCTTTATTCAAAGGAAGATTTTATTGTTCGCGGATATCGCGGTTCTGCTGCGGAAACCTATGTTACAGACGAGGAATATGAAAATGCGTGTTCCTTTGAGGCACTTGAGCTTGATGTTCCTGAACTGGTTGACAACAGTCGGGAAACGACAGAGCCTTCCGAGGAGAGCAGTTCCGGCGTTTTGAAGGTCGTCGGCATTTCTGCCTGTGTTGCGGCGATCATTGGCATTCTCACTGCTGCGATCGTATCAGGCAAAAAGAAGAAAAAAGGAGAGCCGCAGGAAGAAAGCGAAACAAGCGATCCGGAAGACAGCAGTGAAACAGCGGCAGAAGATGTGCAGCAGGATGACGAGGATGACAGTGATGCGGCACAGGAGGAAATTGAAGCAACGGAGGAACAGAAGGATGAAGCGTGATTTTCATAAGCGTCTGCTTTCATTTTGCGGCAGTCTGCTGATACTTTCGGCTGTGGGTACGGGTATGGCGGTCTCTGCGGAGACTGAGCCTGCCGAATCGTCAGCGGCAGAAACAGAGGAGACCACAACAGAAGAATCGGCTGCGGATAGCAGTGAATCCGAAACGGAAACATCAGAAGCAGAGGATGCGCAGACTGATGAATCAGCGGATGATGAATCGTCAGAAACGGATGATGCACAGGCTGATGACTCTGCGGAGGACGAGATCGCAGATGAATCTGCGGACGACACTGTGACGGATGAGGACACCTTTATTGAGGGACAGATCGGTTACCGGCGGCTTGAAACCGGCGGCGTGGCTGTCAGCTATGTCGATCAGAATGCCACGGAAGTAACGATCCCGGAAACGGCAAAGGGCGAAAAGGTCGTCCGCATTGACGAAGGTGCATTCAGTCAGTGTACGGTGCTGACTTCCGTGAAGATTCCGGATACTGTGACCGAAATCGCTGCCGGCGCATTCTATTACTGCTTTGCGCTGGAATCTCTGGAAATTCCGGATACGGTGACGGAAATCGGCGATTATGCCTTTTCAAACTGCTATGCACTGAAAAGCATTAAGCTGCCGGCGCATCTGAAAAGGATTCCGGCGGCGGCGTTCTACTACAATATCGGTCTGGAGAGTATCACGATACCGGAGGAGGTAACATCCATCGGTGCGCAGAGCTTTGTCTACTGCTATTCTCTGAGAGAACTGAACATTCCGGCATCGGTAACGGAAATTGAAGATTATGCGATCTTTTCCTGTGTCGGAATAGAGAAGATCAATGTTGATCCGGATAATCCTGCATACGCAGCGGACAGCATCGGTGCGCTGACTTCCGCCAACGGAACACGCCTGATCGCATATCCCTGCGGCTTGACGGATGAGAGCTATACAGTCTCAAAAGATGTCAAAACGATTGCCCCCTATGCATTTGCCGGCGCGGTGAAGATCAAGAGCATCATTCTGCCGGATAATCTTCAGGAAGTGGGCGAGGGTGCTTTTTCTGAATGTCAGTCTTTGACGGAGATCACGTTCCCGCGCGGATTGACTGAGATACCGGACGCAATGTGCTACGGATGCACACAGCTCAGCAGTTTTGTGATACCGGATACCGTCACATCTATCGGCGAAAGCGCATTTTACGGGTGCGAGACCCTGACCGAAATGCTGATCCCGGAGTCTGTGAAAACGATCGGCGCATGGGCATTCTTCGGATGCACCGGAATACAGACGCTCCGTCTGCCGGACAGCGTGACGGAGATCGGCGACTATGCGATCGGATTCCAGCCGGCGACTTCCGGCACGGACGGTTCTGTCGATGCTGCGATCCAGTCCGGTTTTCTGCTGGTAGGCGGTGCAGATTCTGCGGCACAGACCTATGCGGAGACAAACGGCGTGGCATTCAAAAAGAAAGGTTTGAGCCAGAATGCACTGCTCGGTATTGTGATCGGCGGAATGGTTCTGCTGGTTGTGATCGTATTCATTCTGACCAAAAAACGCAAAAAGAAATCTGAACCCGATGCAGATGCCGGAAAGCAGGAGGATATGCAGGCGGAAAACAGCGATCCTGCTTATACGAGCATTCTGGATGATGCCGACGGCGAAGATCCTTACGACAGAAGCTACGGCATTTCGACAGAGGATACAGATGAAGAACCGGCTGAGGAAGAAACAGCAGAGAATACAGCAGAAGATACTGCGGAAGATAAAGCCGAAGATACAGCAGACGATACAGCAGATGATACTGCGGAAGATACCGAATAAGCAGGCAGCCGGGTTCCGCAGAAACGGAAAGGAGATCATTTACTATGCAGGCAGCGGAAACGCTTTATATGGTTATTCCCTGTTATAATGAGGAGGAGGTCCTGATCGAGACCGCCAATCGCCTTCAGGAAAAATTTACGCACCTGCGCGAAAAGCAGATGATCTCCGAAGAAAGCAGGATCGTATTTGTCAATGACGGCTCGAAAGACCGGACGTGGGAGATCATTTCAGAGCTACATTCGCAGACACCGGCACTTTTTTCCGGCATCAACCTTGCACACAATGCCGGACATCAGAATGCTGTGCTTGCCGGTCTGATGACGGTCAGGGAACAGTGCGATATGGCGATCTCAATGGATGCCGATTTGCAGGATGATATCAACGCGATCGACGAAATGGTTGCAAAATATTATGAAGGCAATCAGGTCGTGTACGGCGTGCGGAGTGCGCGTGATACCGATACCTTTTTCAAGAAATTCACCGCTGAGGGCTTTTATAAGTTCATGTCGGTCATGGGCGCAGATGTGGTATACAATCACGCGGATTATCGTCTGATGAGCCGCCGCGTATTACAGGAGCTTGCCAATTTCCGGGAGGTCAATCTTTTCCTGCGCGGCATGGTGCCGCTGATCGGCTTTCAGAGCTGCAATGTGTATTATGAGCGTGCCGAACGCTTTGCCGGAGAAAGCAAGTATCCGCTGAAAAAGATGCTTTCCTTTGCGATCAACGGCATTACATCATTCAGCGTCAAGCCGCTGCGGCTGATCACATCGCTCGGTCTGATCATGTTTGTACTGAGTGCGGCGGCATTTATCTGGGCATTTATCGTCAAGGTGACGGGACATTCCGAGCTTGGCTGGTCGAGTACAATGTGTTCGATCTGGCTGATCGGCGGTTTGCAGCTTTTTGCACTCGGGATCATCGGCGAATATATCGGCAAAATTTATGCTGAGGTCAAGCAGCGTCCGCGCTATATTGTTGCGGAATATCTGCAGGACAGCACGCCGTCTGATACGGAATCTCAATAACATTGAAACAGCCGGACTGTATCCTTTCGGATGCGGTCCGGCTGTTGTCGTGAGAAGAATGTCAAACAGCGGCTTTCTCCGCAGTTTGACGTAAATTTTTCGGAATCCGGTGCGCATTTTCTGCACTTTATTTCTGATTTTCCCCTTGCTTTTTTTTGCCGTATAGAGTATAATATAGAGTGTATGATTATGCGAACTCGCGGCTGATGCCGTGCAGTCCGGATTGGAGGAACAACGTGGAAGAAAAAAAGCTGATATCAGTCATCGTACCATGCTATAATGAGCAGGAAGTCCTGCCGATGTTCTATAAAGAGATCACAAAGGTTTCCGCCGGTATGCAGGAAAAACATCCGGAACTGGAGTTTGAATTCCTGTTTATTGACGACGGCTCCAAAGACCGCACGCTCCGCACACTGCGGATCATGGCGAAATACGATAAGCGGGTACGCTATATTTCATTCTCGCGCAATTTCGGCAAGGAAGCCGGTATTTACGCAGGACTTTCCAATGCAAAGGGAGACTACTGTGTGGTCATGGATGCCGATTTGCAGCATCCGCCGAAGTTCCTGCCGGAAATGTATGAGGCAGTAGCAAGCGGTGAGTATGACTGCGCGACCACGCGCAGAGTCAGCCGCGCCGGTGAATCGAAGATCCGGTCATGGTTCGCAAGACTGTTCTACAAGATCATGAACCGCATTTCGCAGACTGAGATCGTGGACGGCGCACAGGATTTCCGCTTCATGTCCAGACAAATGGTCGATGCCGTGCTTTCCATGAGCGAATACAATCGGTTCTCGAAGGGCATTTTCGCATGGGTCGGCTTCCGCGTCAAATATCTGGAATATGAGAATGTGGAGCGTGCCGCCGGAACGAGCGCATGGAGCTTCTGGGGACTGTTCCGCTATTCACTGGAAGGCATTATCGGCTTTTCGACAGCGCCGCTGACCGCTACGGCGATCATCGGTTTCATTTCCTGCCTGATCGGTCTGATCCTTCTGCTTTATACGATCATCAAGCGGCTTGTGGTCGGCGGTGATCCGCTTGGATATCCGACAACGACCTGCTGTGTGGTATTTTTCGGCGGCTTGCAGGTATTCTGCACCGGTATTCTCGGTCTGTATCTCGGTAAGACCTATCTGGAAGTCAAGCACCGTCCGGTCTATCTGATCCGTGAGACTGAGGAAAGCGAAAATCCGTATACGGAATCACAGTCGGATGAAGCAGACGATGATGAGATCAGTCCGGAAACCGCTGAAAAGCTCGAAAAGGCACAGCGCATCAAGCGCGAAGCCGATGCAGAGTTCAATGCGATCGTGGATGCAGCGTTTTCAGATGATGAATCCGAAGACGATGACGAGTATGAGGATGATGACGAGTACGAGGATGAAGATGAATCCGATGACGAATATGAAGATGATGACGAGTATGAGGATGATGACGAGTATGAGGATGACGATGATTCCGATGACGAATATGAAGATGATGACGAATACGAAGACGATGACGAGTATGAGGATGATTCCGATGACGAATATGAGGATGATGACGAGTACGAGGATGAAGATGAATCTGATGACGAAACGACTGCTGAGCGCGTGACAGAACAGCCGAAAAAAGAAAAATTTGAAGTCAAGATTGATTACGACAGCATTGACTACGATGATGATGAAGAAGAATCCGAAGACGATGACCGTTCCGGAGAGGACGAAGATGCCGATGATCCGGATGATGCACCGACCTTTACAAACCGTGCAGGCGGCTTCTTTGCATCTATGAAAGGAAAAATCGCTGGTCTGAAGGATTCCGTGCTCGGAAAGCTCCAGCATGATCCAATCGAGGATGAAGAATTTGCCGGACTTGCCGAAGATGATGACTTTGCGGACGATGTGACTGAGGTCGAGATCGAAGATGAACCGGAAAAGTCCGGCTATACCGCAAAGCACGCAGATGATGATACAGATGGATCCGAAGATGCGGATACGGATGATGAAGTGGATGACAGCACATATCATGGTGCGCATTTCTGACCGCGTGATCCGGTCTGAGCCGAACGGAAAGGAATACCGCCTATGAACCGCCGCCTGAAGCTGCTGCTCCTTGTGCTGATGATCGCCGTGCTGATCCTGAGTGCTTCGATCGTCAGCTTCCGGCTTGCTTCACCGGCAGGTGAACAGCCGCTGCCGGATACACAGCCTGTCGGGAACGGAAACGCCGTTTCCCTGATCGAGGGGACAAACGGGATGTGGGGCGCTGTCAATGCAAACGGCAGAGTGCTGATCGAACCGACTTGGGATTCCCTGCGCATCATGAGCGATTCCGTCCTGATCGCCAGACGAAATGACAGCAAAAATGATAATATCGGTCTGATCCGGACAAACGGCGAACAGATCGTGCCGTTTATCTATCAGTCGATCGTACCGGTCGCGGCTTCCAATTCCGATCTCTGGATCGCATCCTTTACGGAAAACGGCAAACAGTATTATCATCTTTATCACGCGGACGGTTCGCGCTGGTCGGATACGGCATGGGATTCCTATTCGTATGAAAACGGCGCACTCACACTGCAATCCGGTGAATGCTGCCGGAAAGGAACACTGCAAGGTCAGCATATCGAATGGACAGAATGGTATACCGTCTATCCGGTCGGGCTGCATACACTCTCAGTTGCGCTGGATGAATCAGAGCTGAAACGTCTGCCGCCTGCGGAAACGATCGCCGATATCGGTGAAGCGTCTGCTGCTTATCTGCGGTATCTCTTTGTGACAAAGCAGCCCCCGGATGATGCGCTTATGCCGCAGGAAAACAGCGAGACAGTCCGAACCGATTACCGTTATATCTCGACACGGCTCGTTTCAGCAGAGATCAGCCGCATCAAGGAAATTGAAACGGAAGATCTGCCTGCATATCTGGTGCAGATGCAGGTCGAATATCATGTTACGAGCAAATCGGGCGGCATTCAGGATGATATTCGCACATCCATGCTGCTGACGCTGAAACGCAGCGCAAACGGTGCGCTGATCTATACCGATTTCCGTGATTCACAGATGAGCGCCGCCGGTGCTGTCTGATATACAGATTTGTATTTTAACGTCTGAAAGGAGTTTTATGATATGAAAAAAGTTGCAGTTATCATGGGCAGCGACAGTGATTTCCCTGTCGTAAAGGGCGCACTGACAGAGCTGAAGAGCTTCGGCGTGCCGTTTGAAGCACACGTTATGAGCGCACACAGAACCCCTGCACTTGCTGCTGATTTTGCTGAAAATGCCGAGAAAAACGGCTTCGGTGTCATTATCTGTGCGGCAGGTATGGCGGCACATCTTGCCGGCGTCATTGCCGGACATACCACACTGCCGGTCATCGGCATCCCCTGCAAGGGCGCACAGCTTGACGGTCTGGATGCTCTGCTTGCAACCGTCATGATGCCGTCCGGCATTCCGGTCGCAACGGTCGCTGTTGACGGCGCAAAGAATGCGGCAATTCTTGCCGTGCAGATGCTTGCACTCTCCGATGCAGGACTTGCAGAACAGCTCAAAGCACGCAAAGCGGAAATGATCGCAGGCGTGCAGAAAAAAGATGCCGCTTTACAGGAAAAGATCGCAGAACTGTAAGGAGCGTGCAGCGGTGAGTATAGCGAATAGCGTGAAAGAATTTTTCAATCCGACAGAGGAATCAGATACAATATCGGATACAGAGGGACGCTTTGTGCTGAACGATCGGCAGATACTCGGCGGCATGACACTTTATACGATCATGGACCGTGAAACGGGTGTCTGTTATGTGACAAAACTGGGCAGTGATTGTCCGCTGACACCGCTGCTGGATGTGGACGGCAAGCCGCTGATCAGATGATCGTGCGGTAATAAAAGCTAAGCAATGCGGATAAGATCCGCAAATCTATATGTGAACCATTATTTAGGAGGAACATAAAATGGCAAATGTAACAAAAGGCGAGCAGCTCTATGAGGGCAAGGCAAAGAAGGTCTTTGCGACCAGCGATCCGGATCTCGTGATCGTCGATTACAAGGACGATGCGACCGCAGGCGACGGCGCAAAGAAGGGCACGATCAAGGGTAAGGGCGTTATCAATAACCAGATGACAAACGTCATGTTCCAGATGCTCGAAAAAGAAGGCGTTCCGACACACTTCGTTGAGGAGCTTTCCGAGCGCGAAACACTCGTCAAGAAGGTTTCGATCGTTCCGCTGGAAGTCATTGTCCGCAATGTTGCAGCAGGCAGCTTCTGTAAGAGAATGGGCGTTGAGGAAGGCAGAAAGCTGCTGACTCCGATCCTCGAATTCAGCTACAAGAACGATGATCTGCACGATCCGTTCATCAATGATTACTATGCACTCGCACTCGGTCTTGCTACCAAAGAGGAGATCGACACGATCGCAAAGTATGCATTCAAGGTCAACGAGTTCATGGTCGGCTTCTTCAAGAAAATGAACATCGACCTCATCGACTTCAAGATCGAGTTCGGCAGATTCCACGATCAGATCCTGCTCGCAGACGAGATCTCTCCGGATACCTGCCGCTTCTGGGATTCCACAACACATGAGAAACTCGACAAAGACCGTTTCCGCAGAGATATGGGCGGTGTTGAGGAAGCCTATCAGGAGATCATGAAGCGCCTGAAGGAAAACGCATAAGCTGAAGTGCTTCGCTGAAAAAGCAGCGCGGCTGATTGCCTGTTCTGAATCGGGACAGGAAAGCATTTTATAGCAATCGGAGGAAGTTTATGGGCGGTATATTCGGCGCGGTGTCCAAATCGGACATTACGGCTGACCTGTTCTTCGGAACAGATTACCACACACATCTCGGCGCACGCAGAGGCGGCATGGCAGTTTATGCCGCAGAAACGGGCTTTCAGCGTGCGATCCACAATATCGAAAACGCACCGTTCCGGACAAAGTTCGGCAACGATATGGAAACCATGCACGGCAATATGGGCATCGGCTGCATCAGTGATACTGATCCGCAGCCGATCATGGTGCGTTCTCATCTCGGAAGCTATGTTCTCACAACAGTCGGCAGGATCAACAATGCCGAGGAACTTGTTGAGGATATCATTTCCAAGGGCGGTCATTTCTATGAACAGAGCGGCGGTCAGCTCAATCCGACTGAGCTGGTCGCAGCACTCATTGATCAGTGCGATACGATCGCGGAAGGCATTCGCTACGCACAAAAGCAGATCAACGGCTCTATGACGCTGCTGCTCATGACAAAGGACGGACTGTATGCCGCAAGAGATTATCTCGGCAGAACGCCGCTGATCCTCGGTCATAAGGAAGGCGCTTACTGTGCAGCATTCGAGTCTTTCTCTTATATGAATCTCGGTTATCGCTATGTCCGTGATCTCGGACCGGGCGAAGTAGTCTTTCTGACACCGGATTCCTGCGAAACGCTCAAAGAGCCGAACAAAAAGATGAAGATATGTGCCTTTTTGTGGCTCTATTACGGCTATACGACCTCTTGCTATGAGGGCGTGAATGTCGAGATCATGCGCAACAACTGCGGCGCACTGCTCGCAAGACGCGATAAGGGCATTGATGTCGATTATGTCGCAGGCGTGCCGGAATCCGGCAACGGTCATGCGATCGGCTATGCCAATGAAAGCGGCATCAAGTTTGCGCGACCGTTTATCAAGTATACTCCGACATGGGTGCGCAGCTTTACACCTGCCAAGCAGTCGATCCGTGATCTGACGGCACACATGAAGCTGATCCCAGTCGAACAGCTCATCCGCGGCAAAAAGCTGCTATTCCTTGATGATTCCGTTGTGCGCGGAACGCAGATGCGCAATACAGTTGAATTTCTCTATAACAACGGCGCGAAAGAGGTGCATATCCGTTCCGCTTCGCCGCCTTCGATGTTCGGCTGCAAATATCTGAACTTTTCGCCGGGCAAATCCGATATGGATCTGATCGCACGGCAGGTCGTCCGCGATTTTGACGGTGACGACCGTTATCTCAAGGATTACTGTACCGATAATACCGAGCGTTATCATGCAATGGTCGAGCAGATCGCACGCAGACTGAATTTCACTTCGCTGAAATATCATCTGCTTGCGGATGTCAAAACAGCGGTCGGCATTGATCCGGATTCGCTCTGCACCTATTGCTTCACCGGAGAGGAATAAAAATTGCTGCGGATGCATTCGGCGGTGCTGCTGTCTGCATTCGCAGAATACGGATATCCGCATATCATGAAGAACCGTCTGATGATTTGGCAGTACAGCCGCAGTCTTTCTGCGGCAGGATTGTACTATCATGTATGAACGGATATTTCGCCGGTCTGATTTGCTGACCGGCAGAAACGATCAAGAGGAGAATTTAGAATGGCAAACGAAAAAAACAGTTTTTCTGAAAGCTACGCAAAGGCCGGCGTGGATGTAACGGCCGGCTACAAAGCAGTTGAGCTGATGAAAAAGCACGTTGCAAGAACCACAACTGCCGGTGCGATCGACGGTATCGGCGGTTTCGGCGGACTGTTCCTGCCCGATCTCAAAGGCATGGAGGAGCCGGTGCTGGTTTCCGGTACAGACGGTGTCGGCACAAAGCTCAAGATCGCAATGCTGATGGATAAGCACAATACGATCGGTATTGACTGCGTGGCAATGTGCGTCAATGATGTGATCTGCTGCGGAGCAAAGCCGCTGTTCTTCCTCGATTATATCGCCTGCGGCAAGAACTATCCGGAGAAGATCGCAACGATCGTGGAAGGTGTTGCAGAGGGCTGCGTTCAGGCAGGCTGTGCGCTGATCGGCGGCGAAACTGCTGAGCATCCCGGCATGATGCCCGATGATGACTATGATCTCGCAGGCTTTACGGTCGGTGTGGTTGACCGCAAAAAGCTCCTGAAACCCGATACGCAGAAGGCAGGCGATGTCCTCATCGCGATCGCATCCAGCGGCGTACATTCCAACGGTTTTTCGCTTGTGCGCAAGGTCTTTACGGTCAGTGAGCAGAATCTTGCGCGTCACTTTGCCGATCTCGGTACAACACTCGGCGAATGCCTGCTGACTCCGACCAGAATCTATGTGAAGCCGGTGCTTTCGCTGCTGGAGCAGGTGAACGTCAAGGCGATCTCCCATATCACGGGCGGCGGCTTCTATGAAAATATCCCGCGCAGTCTGCCGGACGGCATTTCTGCACGGATCGCACGCAAGGATGTGCAGGTTCTCCCGATCTTTGATCTGATCGCACGGACAGGCAATATTCCGGAGCGTGATATGTTCAATACATTTAATATGGGCGTCGGTATGATCGTTTCCGTTGCGGCTGAGGATGCAGACAAGACTGTTGCAGTTCTTGAAGCAGCCGGCGAACACGCTTATGTACTCGGCGAACTGGTCGAGAGCGATCAGGGCGTTATCATTGAGTGATCGGACAATAAGGAGGACATCATAATGAAAAGACATCATGCAGTATTGACATCAGCCGTTCTGAGTGCAGCACTGCTTCTGACAGCATGTGACAAACGGTACGGGGCGGATTATCCCCAAAAGTACAATGACTATCTGACATATTCGCTCGGCTCTGATTATCAGATGAAGCTGGATCGCTCCGAGTATTTTCCGGAATATAAACTCCACAGCAGCTACTGGACTGTCAATTATCATGACAAAACCGGTGCAGAGCGGAATTTTGAGCTGGAAACCTATGATTATAAAGAATCCAAATCGGATGAGACCTACTCCTCGGAGCAGATGTTTGATGACTGCACCCTGCTGAACAAACTCTACGAGGAAGCGGGAATTGTTGCGGAGGACAGTCTGAAAAATCAGATCATTGCAAAGGTCATGGACAGCGAAGAACCCATGCATCCGGAAGAGGGCGTTCATGTTTTCTGCTTCTATCTGCCGGTGCTGTTTCATGATGATGCACTCGCTCCGGCGATACAGGAGGCGCTGAACCCGCAAACCGGTTTGCAGGTATGCAAAGCCGATATGCAGAGTCTCGCACAGGATCCGAATGTTCTGACGGTCGTTTCGATCGGCCTGACAGATCAGGAATCGGAGGGCATTCATCCGGATCCGGATTTCTATGTTGAAAAAATGCAGCAGATCTATGAAGAATATCTGCGCGAAAATGAGGATCCGCAGAATTATTATTTTGTTGTGAACCGCATCGACAAGGGGGCGGAAAACGAGATCCGTTCAGGAGAATGCCTCTTTGAGAAGGCGGCGCTCACAGGCATCGGTGAATTTGATCCGCAGGAACGGTATGCGGATGTCACGGATGTTAGCACACACCTCGCGATCCGGAACGAATTGATTGAGATCCGGAGCGGACAATCCGGTACTGCATAAGGCGAGACCGGATGCCCGGAAAAGTATCGAAAAATACGGAAATACGTAAAATACGGAGGTGCCGTATGGCACAGAAAAACATCATCGTTCTGGTGTCCGGCGGCGGCACCAATTTGCAGGCGCTGATCGACGCACAGGCACGCGGCGAACTCGGCGGCGGTGAGATCACCAGCGTGATCAGTTCGAAAGCCGGTGTTTATGCGCTGGAACGTGCTGCAAAGGCGAATATCCCGACAAGGGTGATCGCAAGAAAGGATTATCCGGATACCGCAGCCTACAGCGCCGCAATGCTCGAAGCATTCCGCGAGGAACAGGCTGATCTGATCGTACAGGCAGGCTTTATGACCATTCTCGATGCGTCGATCTGCCGCGCCTATCCGAATCAGATGATGAATGTGCATCCGGCACTGATCCCCAGCTTCTGCGGCAAAGGCTTTTACGGGCTTCATGTCCATGAAGCGGCATTGAAAAAGGGTGTCAAGGTCACGGGTGCAACCGTTCATTTTGTAACGGAGGTCTGTGACGGCGGCCCGATCATTCTGCAAAAGGCAGTTGCGATCGAACAGGGTGATACGCCCGAAACACTGCAAAAGCGCGTCATGGAGCAGGCAGAATGGCATATTCTGCCGGAAGCAGTGCGGCTGTTCTGTGAGGAGAAACTCTCGGTTCAGGACGATATCGTTTCAATCGCAGAATGATAATAATGCGCTGATAAATGCATATATTACCGATATTCAGGAGGAGATCATTATGGCTATGATATCACTTGCACAGGAACTGCAGGGCAACAGCTACCCCGGCAGAGGCATTATCCTCGGCCGTTCCGAAGACGGAAAACACGCTGTTGCGGCATATTTTATCATGGGAAGAAGCGAAAACTCCCGCAACCGTATTTTTGTTCCGGATGGGAACGGACTGAAAACACAGGCATTTGATGAGTCCAAATGCACAGATCCTTCGCTGATCATTTATTCGCCGGTTCGCGTACTCGGCAACAAGACGATCGTTACAAACGGCGATCAGACTGATACGATCTATGAGGCGCTCGATCATCAGTTCACCTTTGAGCAGGGACTCCGCGCACGCAAGTTCGAGCCGGACGCACCGAATTATACCCCCAGAATCTCCGGTGTCATCCGCTGCGAAAAGGGCAGCTTCAACTATGCACTTTCTATTCTCAAGAGTGCAGAGGGCAATCCGGATTCCTGCCAGCGCTTCACCTATACCTATGAAAATCCGATCGCAGGTCAGGGCCATTTTATCCATACCTATGTCGGTGACGGCAATCCCCTGCCGAGCTTTACCGGTGAGCCGAAGCTCGTTTCGATCCCGAATGATATCGACGAATTCACGAATCTTCTCTGGGAGAATCTGAATGCGGATAACAAGATCTCTCTGTTCGTCCGTTATATTGATCCGGAGACACAGAACGCTGTTTCCAAGATCGTCAACCGCTATTCAAAATAAAACCGTTCCGGTCAGCCGGAATGATGAGCAGTGAATGTCTGTCCGGTACGCCGTTCGGATCATGTGCCGGAAGAATGCAATTTGCTTGCGGCAAAGCGCCGCAGGAAAGGAAGTTTATCATGGAAAACGAACGTCTTTTGAAATACGGATGCAATCCGAACCAGAAGCCTGCAAGAGTTTATATGAACGACGGCAGCGCACTCCCGATCACCGTGCTTTCGGGCAATCCGGGCTATATCAATCTGCTTGACGCTTTCAACGGCTGGCAGCTTGTCCGTGAACTGAAGGCTGCGACCGGTATGCCGGCTGCAACATCGTTCAAGCACGTTTCTCCGGCAGGTGCTGCGATCGGCAGACCGCTTTCCGATACGCTGAAGAAGATCTATTTTGTCGATGATCTCGGGGAGCTTTCTCCGCTTGCCTGCGCGTATGCAAGAGCAAGAGGCGCGGACAGAATGTCCAGCTTCGGCGACTGGATCTCCCTTTCCGATGAATGCGATGCGATCACTGCAACTCTGATCGCCCGTGAGGTTTCTGACGGCATCATTGCACCGGGCTATACCGAGGAAGCACTTGCGATCCTCAAGACCAAGCGCAAGGGCAATTACAATATCGTTCAGATCGATCCGAACTATGAGCCGCCGAAGGTCGAGCATAAGGAAGTATTCGGCGTGACCTTTGAGCAGGGCAGAAACGATCTTGCGATCAACGAGGAAACCATGCTCTCCAATATCGTCACCGAGAACAAGGATATCCCTGAGGACAAGAAATTTGACCTCATTATCTCGCTCATTACCCTGAAATATACGCAGTCCAATTCCGTCTGCTATGTCAAGGACGGTCAGGCGATCGGTATCGGCGCAGGTCAGCAGTCCAGAATCCACTGCACCAGACTTGCAGGTACAAAGGCTGATAACTGGTGGCTGCGTCAGGCACCGCAGGTTCTGAATCTGCCGTTCCGTGATGATATCAAGCGCCCCGACCGCGACAATGCGATCGACCTCTATATCGGTGAGGATTATATGGATATTCTCGCTGACGGCGAATGGGAACGTGTCTTCACCGAAAAGCCGCCCGTCTTTACGAAAGAGGAGCGTCAGGCATGGATCGCAAAGAATACCGATGTATGCCTCGGTTCGGATGCATTCTTCCCGTTCCCGGACAACATCGACCGCGCATATAAGAGCGGTGTCAAGTATATTGTTGAGCCGGGCGGCTCGATCCGCGATGATATCGTCATTGAGCAGTGCAATAAGTACGGCCTTGCAATGGCATTCTGCGGTCTGAGACTGTTCCACCACTGAGAAACGGATTCTCCGCGTACCCTGCCGGAGCGTGATTCCGGCAGGGCGGAGTTCTATACGCCAGGCACGATCACAGAACATCCCGGGAGGACATGACAATGACAATTTATCTGATGCGTCACGGTGAACCGACTTACCGTGATACGGCGGCACTTGGTTTGCCGGGAATGGGTTCGGAGCTTGGTCAGCTTACAGCCGACGGCATCCGGCAGGCAGAGAAAGCCGCAATGGACAGCCGTATTCAGGATGCAGACCTGATCGTAGCATCCCCCTATCCGCGTGCGCTGCATACTGCGGCGATCATTTCGCGGCAGATCGACAGACCGATCGAAGTAGCAGTCGGGATATTTGAATGGCTGCCGCGCATAGATTATTCTACCGCCTCTCATACCGAGATCAAAGAGGCATGGAATGAGTATAAGCGCAACGGCGGTGTGCATACACCGGAGGACATTTATCCGAAATGGGAAACCCATGCGCAGATGCGCGAACGTGCGCTGAAAGCAATTCAGCCGTATCTGGAACGGCAGGATATCAAAAAACTGCTGATCGTCTGTCACGGCGGTATTATGCGTGCGCTGATGAATCAGCCCTCGCTGAAGAAAATAGAGTACTGCGAAATTTGTGAACTGACACCGGATATGCTGTCGGACTGATATAACGTCCGGACGGATTCCATATAAAACCGAAAGGAATACAAAAAGATGAAAGTATTGGTAGTCGGAGGCGGCGGCAGAGAGCACGCCATTATCATGAAACTCAGCGAATCTCCGCTGGTCACCGAACTCTACTGTGCGCCGGGCAACGGCGGCATTGCAAAATATGCCGAGTGCTTCCCGGTCAAGGCAACCGATCTCGACGGGATGCTGGCACTTGCCAAAAAACTCGCAGTTGATTGGGTATTCGTTGCACCGGATGATCCGCTTGTGCTTGGCATGGCTGATCTGATGCGTGAAAACGGCTTCAAGGTATTCGGTCCGTCCAAGGCGGCGGCGATCATTGAGGGCAGCAAGGTGTTCTCAAAGAACCTCATGAAAAAATACGGCATCCCGACGGCAAAATATGAGGTGTTTACCGATGCTGAATCCGCGATCAGCTATGTGAAAGAGCAGAATACCTATCCGACAGTCGTCAAGGCAGACGGTCTGGCACTCGGCAAGGGCGTTATCATCGCACAGTCTGAAGTGGAGGCGATCGAGGCGATCCGCTCGATCATGGAGGATAAGATTTTCGGTGAAAGCGGCTCACAGCTTGTCATTGAGGAATTTCTGACCGGACCGGAGGTTTCCGTGCTGGCATTTACCGACGGCGAAAGCGTTGCACCGATGATCTCCTCAATGGATCATAAGCGTGCGCTTGACGGCGACCGCGGCAAAAATACCGGCGGTATGGGTACGGTTTCCCCGAATCCTTATTATACGAAGGAGATCGCAGAGCAGTGTATGCGCGAGATCTTCCTGCCGACTATGCACGCTATGAACGGCGAAAACAGAACCTTCCGCGGCTGTCTGTATTTCGGTTTGATGCTGACGGAAAACGGCCCGAAGGTCATTGAATATAACTGCCGTTTCGGTGATCCGGAAACGCAGGTCGTTCTGCCGATGCTGAAAACAGATCTGCTCGAAATCATGGATGCAGTCGAGAATCAGAAGCTCGATGATCTGCCGATCAGCTGGAAGCAGGGCGCTTGTGCCTGTGTCATTCTGGCAAGCGGCGGCTATCCCGAAAAATATGAAACAGGCAAGGTCATTTCCGGTCTGAATGAAAACGGACAGGCTGCGGATGCGGCGGTCTATCATGCCGGAACAAAGCTCTCTGAAAACGGTGAATTCCTGACTGCCGGCGGCAGAGTGCTTGGTGTCACTGCCTCTGCGGATACGCTGCGCGATGCACTTTCCGCTGCTTATGCAGCCGCAGAGCAGATCAGCTTTGAGAATGTCCATTATCGCAGAGATATCGGACAGCGCGCACTCGCTGCGAAGAAATAAGCCGTATTCAGCCGGAAACGATAGGAGACTGCAATCATGGCAAAGAAACAAGCAGAGGCAAAGCAGAATCAAAAGCAGAGATCCGCACGGCAGTCTGTTTCGGATAAACCGAAAAAGATGCGCCGCACGCTTGAGGATATCCGTGAGGAGCGCGGGCCGCGCAAGTATACGCTGACGGATTGTATGCGGTTCGGCAGAATTGCCAATATCCTGTTCGTTATATTCATCATCATCTGCCTGATCTATTATTATTCGATTGCAAATAAGGGCAATTATTCGATCCCGTTTGAGGTGATTGCCTATGGTGTGGAAACGGCTGCCTTTGTTATGTTTTCGATCAGCATCATCTGGATCGACAGGCTCGTGCGTGCGCGAAAGATCATGAAGCTCCTTTTGTTTTCGTATGTTACGGTTGAGATCATCCTGATGCTGCTCGAATTTCATCTGCTGCCCTTTAAAGCCTATAACGGTTTGTCGCTCGGATTGATCATTGCACACACGCTGTTTTCTGCCGGCGTATCCTTTTCGCTGCTGCTGCTGGATCCACAGAATAAGCATTTGCAGTGGATCGTCGGCATCACGACCTGTGTCATTCTGGCCGGAATGCTGCTCGGCATCGCCGGATTCCGTGTGTATGCGGGCATTCTTGTGAATGCCTTTGCCTATATTTTCTTCTTTACGGCAATGGAAAATCAGCTCCGTGTCGAGGAGATCGAGGTCGATTGCTACGGCAGTGCGGCAAAGGTCAAGAGCTTTGGATCAACGCTCTTTGCCGATACGCCGAATCTGGTCGAAAAGCCTGTTAAGGAGAAGAAAACACTCCGCGAAACAGCGAAACGCTTTGCAGAAGATCTGACAAGCGAGGAAAAGCTCGTTCTGACAGATGAAGATGAAAAGTTTGAATACGAATTCGGCGTTCAGGATGACGACGATGATGAGGATGACGCGGAATGAATCCCAGACTGCCCTATTTGCAGCGGAAAACTGCCGCGCTGACGACTGAACCCGGCGTTTATCTCATGAAAAATGCGCAGGAAAAGATCATCTATATCGGCAAGGCAAAGAATCTCCGCAACCGCGTTACAAGCTATTTTCGGGATCACCCTGACCATACGCCAAAGACTGCGCAGATGGTGTCGCAGGTCTATGATTATGATTTTATAGTCACCGCATCGGAATATGAGGCGCTTGTGCTGGAATGTTCGCTTATTAAACAGCATATGCCGCGCTATAATATTCTGCTGAAGGATGACAAAGGTTATCACTATATCAAGATATCGCCGCCGCCCTATGCTAGGATCACGGCGGAGCTTCGCGCCGACGGCGAGGGAACATATCTCGGCCCGTATATGAGCGGATTTACCGCAAGACAGACCGTGAATGCAGTCAACCGGATGTTCCGGCTCCCGACCTGTAACCGGCAGTTTCCGGAAAGTTTCCGGAAGGAGCGTCCCTGTTTGTATTATCATATCGGACAGTGCATGGGTGTTTGCAGGGGCGATATCAGCGAGGAAACATACGATGAAGCCGTTGCGGATGCCGTGCGCTTTATCAAAAACGGCGGCGACCATACGATCACTGCACTTGAAGAGCGAATGTATGCCGCTTCCGACCGTCTTGATTTTGAAGAAGCTGCCCGTCTGCGTGACCGGATCGCCGCGATCCGCAGTGCAGGAGAAAAGCAGGATATCATGGATGCCGTGACGGCTGATACCGATGTGATCGCATCGGCAGAATCGAACGATACGACCGTGATCGCCGTGCTGATCTACCGTGACGGCAGACTCTATGACCAGAATACATTTGTGATTTCTTCTGAGGCGCTTTCCGAGCATCCGCTTGATGATTTCCTGCCGCAGTATTACAGCACACGTTCCGGCAGTGATCTGCCGAAAACCGTTCTGGTTGAGCAGCTTCCGGCGGAAAACGAGCTGCTTGCATCCATGCTGACGGAACGCGCAGGTCATACGGTATCCGTTGAGCAGCCTGTGCGCGGCGCAAGACACCGCCTCGTTCTGAAAGCGAAAAGCAATGCCGGAGAAAAACTCTCGATCAAAGCCGGCAGAACCGGCAGAGAACTGCTTGCACTGGAAGAACTCGCAAGAGCGCTCCGACTTGAAAAACCGCCCGTGCGCATCGAATCCTATGATATCTCGAACCTTTCTTCGGCGGCAATGGTCGCCGGAATGGTCGTCTTTGAAAACGGCAGACCGCTGAAAAATGCGTATCGCCGCTTCTCCATCAAGGAGCTTTCCGGACAGAATGACTACGCTGCGATGCAGGAGGTCATTCGCCGGCGCTTCGGAGAATATTTCAAAGCACAGGCGGAACCCGATGAAACAGCCAAAGCTGTCAATGAATTCGGCGTTCTGCCCGATCTCATTCTGCTGGACGGCGGCAGTACCCATGTCGGTGCGATCGCGCCCGTTCTGGCTGAAATGGGGCTCACTATCCCGCTGTTCGGTATGGTCAAGGATCAGAAACACCGGACACGCGCGATTGCAACGAACGGCGGTGAGATCGCTGTGCGCGATAAGCAGGCGGCATTCGCCCTGCTGACACGGATTCAGGATGAAGTCCACCGCTTTGCGATCACATATATGAAAACCAAACACCGGAAATCCAGCTATGCGCTGACACTCACGCAAATTCCGGGTATCGGTGAGAAGAAAGCGCAGAAGCTTTTGCTGACATATAAGACACGCGCACAGCTCAAGGCAGCATCACCGGAGCAGCTTGCGAAAACCGCAGGTGTCCGGCGCGAGATCGCAGATCAGCTTTATGCACTGATCCGGGAACTGCCCGACAGCTGAAATATGAAACAGCCGCGATCTGAAGGGAGGATCATTCATGGAGCCTTTGAAACTGAAGCCTGCATTTCAGGATTATATCTGGGGCGGAACACGCCTGCGTGAAGAATTTGGGAAAGAAAGTGATCTGGAACGGATCGCTGAAAGCTGGGAGCTTTCCTGTCATCCCGACGGAATGGCTGTGATCGTGAACGGCATCTATAAGGATCAGACACTCAAGGAGTATCTCGAACAGGATTGGACCAACCGTGTCGGAGAGGGTGCTGCGCGCTATTCAAATTTTCCGGTACTGATCAAGCTGATTGATGCCTGTCAGGATCTCAGTGTGCAGGTGCATCCGGATGACCGCTATGCGCGGGAGCATGGTGACGGTGATAACGGCAAAACAGAATGCTGGTATATCGTGGACTGTGATGAGGGTGCTGCGCTCGCATACGGCTTTAACCGTGAACTGACAAAGGAGAAATTCCGCGAAAGCATTGCAAACGGCACATTGCTGGATGTTGTGCAGGTCGTTCCGGTCAATAAGGGTGATGTATTTTTCATTGAGCCGGGTACGCTGCACGCGATCGGTGCAGGTGTTCTGGTCGCGGAGATACAGCAGAATTCCAATATCACCTATCGGATCTATGATTATGACCGCCTCGATGCGGAAGGCAATCCGAGAGCGCTGCATATTGACAAGGCCGTGGATGTTACGAAAACATGGTCGGCACCGCCGCGCAGACGGCGCCCCCCGATGCAGTATGACGGCTACAGCGCCGGTGTGATCGCAGACTGTCAGTTCTTTACGACGACAGAACTGCATATAACAGATGAAGCAAATTTCCCTGCGCCAAACGGAATTTCCTATACGCATCTGCTCTGCACGGACGGCGATGCCGCACTGATCTATGAAGGCGGTGTTATTATGCCGGTCTCAAAGGGCGATTCGATCTTCCTGCCGGCGAATTTCGGGGAATATACACTTCGCAGCAAGAACTGCACATTGCTCAGCACGCAGACATTGCCGCGAAAATAAGGAGGCAATATGGATCTCGGCAAAATCATGGGAATGTTCGGTTTTGATGCAGATGCTGCAAAGGAACTGACCGAAAATCCGCAGATTCAGAATATGATGCAGAATCCGGAGATTCAGGCGTTCATGCAGAATCCGGATCTGTCAGATATCATGACGCAGGCATCGCAGATCGCTGCACAGGGCGGCATCATGCCCGATGATGTGGAGCGAATGACGGAAAATCTCGGCGGTATGGACGGACTGATGTCGCAGGTGAATGATCTGCTCGGCGGATTGGGCTTTGATGAGATCGACCTTGACGAGGAAGCGGCAGAATATCAGCCGGAGGCTGTCGATGCCGGTGACCGTGCATTTGTGATCGAACTGAAAGCGTGGCTCAAGGATACGCTTGCAGATCTTCCTGCAGAAGATGTCTGTATGCTGGAAATCGGCTATCACCTTGTTTTTCCGGGTGAAGATGCGGAGCAGGTGACCGGTGATCTCTGGCTCGGCTATAATACAGCGCAGACTGATGCAGAGAATCAGGCAAACGGCCGTGAGCGCTGGAATATCGCATACTGGACGGATAACCATTTCCGTCAGATGGATGAAGAACCGCTGAACGATTGGTATGAATCGCAGGGCTATGATCTGCAATCAGATGAAGATGAGAACGAAATGAAGCAGCATATTTATGATCTTGCAGCAGCTGCAGTCATGGAACTGCATAAGGAGCGCTTTACTGAGCAGCATTTCGGCAGAAAGCTCCCGTTCATCATCGAGGACTATGAATACAATCAGCAAACCGCGATCCGTGCAGTCAAAGCAAACGGCGGCAAGAATTTGTTCGACGGCGGATTCTTTGCTGACTGCGGTTTTGAAGCAAGCGAAGAATAACAGAATGCATTCGCATTTTGATATAGAATTACAGAATACCGTACTGCAGCGGTGCGGAAAAACGGAGGAACTTTATGAAATATTACATTGGCATTGACCTCGGCGGCACAAATATCGTTGCCGGTCTCGTGGACGAGAATTACCAGATCCTGAAAAAAGTATCGCGCAAGACGAACCGTCCGCGTCCGGCAGAGGAAATTGCTGCCGATATGGCAGCCTGTGCGCTCGATGCGATCAAAGAGGGCGGCCTGACAAAGGAACAGGTCGAGTGGATCGGCATCGGTACGCCCGGTATCGCAAACTCTGCGACCGGCATCATCGAATATTCCAATAATCTTGATTTCCATAATGTCCCGATGGTCAAATGGATCTCCGAGGCGACCGGTCTGCCGGCATTCGTTGAAAATGATGCGAATGCGGCGGCTTACGGTGAATATGTTGCAGGCGCAGCAAAGGGTGCGACCAATGCAGTCTGCATCACGCTTGGAACAGGTGTCGGCGGCGGCATCGTTATCGACGGCAAGATCTATGCCGGCTCGAATTTTGCCGGTGCAGAGATCGGTCATACTGTTCTGAATATGGACGGCCCGCAGTGCACCTGCGGCAGAAAGGGCTGCTTTGAGGTCTATTCCTCTGCGACCGGTCTGATCCGTATGACGAATGAGGCGATCGAGAAAAATCCGGACTGCGAAATGGCAAAAATGGCTGCCGAGCAGGGCAAGGTTTCCGCAAGAACCGCTTTCGACTGTATGCGCAAGGGCGACAAAGCAGCAAAGGGCGTTGTCGATTTCTATATCAAGGCACTTGCGGCCGGTATCACCAATACGATCAATATTTTCCAGCCGGATGTTCTCTGCATCGGCGGCGGTGTCTGCAATGAAGGCGATGCACTGCTTCTGCCGATGAAGGAACTTGTTGCGAAGGAGATCTACACCAGAAATTCTGAGAAGAATACAGAGATCGTGATCGCAAAGCTCGGAAACGATGCCGGTATCATCGGTGCTGCATTCCTCGGCAGAGCAATTTGATCGGCATGGATACTCTGAATGAACAAAAGCCGCAGCAAGAGGAAACGGCAGCGGAAAAAGCAAACCGCTATATGACTGAGGAAGAACGGCGCGAATGGAGCGGCATTGCCGAATTTGAAGATCCGGTCTTCAGAGAGCGTCCCATTGAGGAAAAAAAGGACAAATTTGCGATCGCATCGCTGGTATGCGGTATTTTAGTGTTCCCGGCAGCTTGTACCATCTATATGTGTGCGGTCATGGGTGTTGCAGCACTCGTCTGCGGCATCATTTCCAAGAAAACGGATGAAACTGCAACAAAACTCTCGACGATCGGAATCATATTGGGCAGTATGGGTATCTGTATTGCGATCTTTGTGCTTGCGATATGGGCATTCAAGGAATTCATCGCACCCGGAATCGCATCGGAGCTGATCGTGTAACCGGGCAGCATTTCTGCTGATGGATCAGCAAATATATTGAAAATCTTTCAAAGGAGAAAATAACATGAGCAAAGCACCTGTGGCACTGTTGATTATGGACGGCTACGGCATCAATCCGAGTGATTACGGCAACGCGATCAAAGCCGCCAAAACCCCGAATCTTGACCGCTATTTTGCGGAATATCCGAATAATATCATCGGCGCATCCGGTCTGGATGTCGGTCTGCCGGACGGTCAGATGGGTAATTCCGAGGTCGGTCATACGAATATCGGTGCCGGCAGAATCGTTTATCAGCAGCTCGTGAAGATCACAAAATCCATTCAGGACGGCGATTTCTTCGAGAATCCGGCGCTGACCGCAGCTATGCAGAATGCAAAGGATAAGGGTACTGCCCTGCATCTGATGGGACTGCTTTCGCCGGGCGGCGTTCACAGCCACATGACACATCTGTACGGCCTTGTGGAAATGGCAAAGCGCTTCGGACTCGAAAAGGTCTATATCCACGCATTCCTTGACGGCAGAGATGTACCGCCCTCGTCTGCGGCGGAGTACATGGAGGAAGCTGTCGCAGAACTGGGCAAGATCGGTATCGGCAAGGTCGGCGTGATCTCCGGCAGATTTTACGCAATGGACAGAGATAACGCATGGGACCGTGTTGAGAAGGCCTATGCAGCACTCGTTTACGGTGAGGGCATTCAGGAGAATGATCCGGTTCAGGCGATCCGCAATTCCTATGCTAACGGCGTGACCGATGAATTCATGCTGCCGGCAGTTGTTGAAAAAGATGCGAAGATCCAGGAAAATGACAGCGTTGTATTCTTCAATTTCCGTCCTGACCGTGCCCGTCAGATCACCCGTGCATTTGTTGATCCGGAATTCAAGGGATTTGAACGGAAGAACGGTTTCTTCCCTGTTCACTTTGTCTGCATGGCACAGTATGATGCAACCATGCCGAATGTATCGGTCGCATTCCCGCCTGAGGAGCTGACCATGACCTTCGGCGAAGTGCTTGCAAAGCAGGGCAAGACACAGCTTCGTATTGCGGAAACGCAGAAATATGCTCATGTAACATTCTTCTTCAACGGCGGTGAGGAGAAAACCTTTGACGGTGAGGAGCGTATCCTCATCAAGTCGCCGGATGTAGAAACCTTCGATCTCAAACCGGATATGAGTGCTTATGAGGTCACGGAAGCGGTTCTCAAGGAAATTGCAGCAGACAAGTTCGATGCGATCATCCTGAACTATGCAAACTGCGATATGGTCGGTCATACCGGTATTTTTGATGCGGCTGTCAAGGCTGTTGAGGCTGTTGATGACTGCGTCGGACAGGTGACGGAAGCGATCCTCGCCAAGGGCGGCAAGGTCATCATCACCGCAGATCACGGTAATGCAGATAAGATGATGGAAGATGACGGTTCTCCGTTTACTGCACATACGACCAATCCGGTTCCGGCAATCGTGATCGGCAGCGATGCAAAGAAGATCCGCTCCGGCGGTGTCCTTGCAGACCTTGCACCGACAATGCTTCAGCTTATGGGCATTGAGCAGCCGAAGGAAATGAACGGCAAGTCGCTGATCGAAGCATAATGATACACATGAGAGGTAAATTGAAACGGAATTTGCCTCTCATTTTCTTTTCACCCGAATTGAAAACAGAAATGAGGTATATGCATGGATTTTTCACTTGCACTCAGCGGATTTTCACTGCTGTCACCTGCGGAACAAAAATCACAGATCCTTGCAACGAACCGTGAAGCCGAACGGTATTACGGTCTGCGGCTGACACCGGAGGATGCGGAAATGCTCATGCAGACGGCACAGACTGCGATCCGTTCGGAGGAACTTGTGCAGTTCGGCGGCAGTATCACGCCGCATCTGATCCGATGGTTTCTGCCGTCCGGCTATTTCGGAAACGATTATGCGGTGCAGGCGGCAGAATTGACTGAGGCGTTTTATCAGATAAAAGGCGAATTGCAGACGCTTTATGATATGGGCGGCGATCCGGAATGTGTGCTGTCAGACTATGCAATTCTCGATTATATGTATCAGTTTTATACCAGTCCTGCCTGCTGCGGCGATACCGGTGAGATGCTTGCGGAAATGGAACGGATCATTGTTCCGGCGATGCGGAATCTGCTTGCGATTCGTGCGGAGAAGCGCAGCCGGCACAGGCAGTCGCTCGGTGATCCGGAGATGTGTATGCTTTATGCGGATAAGATCGCGCAGGAAACTGCTGAGGATGATTATGCGGATGATTATGAGCAGGAACAGTATGATTATGCCTACCGCGAGGAGATGCACAGAGATGTGTTCGGGAATTATGTGCGCGACTATGCAGATGATCCGTCTGAGATCCATACGCGCGGCACATTTGCTGAGGAGCTGACGGCAGTGCTTGCGCAAAATCCGGAATTTTTGCTGCCGAGTGCGGCGCAGGAGGCAGAATGGGCGGAGAAGGTTGAAGAATGGGATGCCGAAGCGGAAAGGGAGGCGGAATAATATGCCGGATACAATGATGCTGCGGAAGCAGGATGCGTCTGCTGCACCGCTCCCGCATCAGGATTATGCGCTGCATCTGCTGCAATATGCGGCGGAACAGAATCTTCTTGACACGGAAACGCTTTCCGAACTGCGTGACGGACTGCACAGGGCGGCGGCAGAACGTGCGGAGCAATATACAGCAGGCAGAAGTTCGACCGTGACGCGCAGGCAGGCAGAGGCATTTTATGCATCCGTATTCACGCAGCTGGATGCGGTATTGCTTGCGGAACGATCGGATGCGGCGGCATTGGATGCCCTGCGCACCAGACCGCTGACCGAATTGCTGGAGCAGGGTGCATTCATCACCTTGCAGGCGTATGAAACCGCAAAGGAACAATTCCGCCGTGCCTATCGGCTGACAAAACCCGTACAGACATCCTTTTTCCATGCGCTGCTGATTGAATTTGAGCAGTTCTGCACGAAGTATGATGCGCGTTTCAACGCAAAGGATACGAAAGTCGCATATTCCTATCCGCTGCTCTGCGGCAGACAGATCGCAGAAAACGGCGCGATCGGTGTATGCAGTTATTATACATCGCTCGCTGTCGAGGGCGAATTCCTGCAATGCTTTGATACGGATGAGATCGGCGCGATGATGCGGCGTTATGCAGGCCGTTTCCGCACCTCACCGGATATGATCGCGGAGAATATTGCGGAGCTTGTTCTGCGGCATTGGGTGATCGCTCTGCTCGGCGGCAAAACAGGTTTTTCCGCTGCGGTCACACCGGAGATGATCGAAACGGTACAGGCGGAATACGGGAATGTATCTGCTGAGATCCTGACGGATACACTGTGCCGGAAGATCACGGAGCAGCTTGGTGAAGCGTATCCGAACATCACGAAGTATCTGACGGCGGCACTTCCGGCATTTACGGCGGCAATGCAGGAACGCATGATGCAGGGGCGGCTGGAAGGCTGGCTTGCACCGCTTGATATCAACGCGGAAGATCTGAAATGATCCTGACGGCATCCTTTCGGGGATGCCGTCACAGTCTGTCAAAAAAATATGTGTACGCAAAAATAAAAGTTTCGGTCAAGCCTTTTCAAAGGCTTGCAGTTTCCAAAGGCAGAGCCTTTGGTCGTGCTTCGCAAAGCACGAAACATCCCTAAACTTTAGGAGCTCCGCAGGGGTGAATCTGATAAAACGATCCGGTGGATCGTTTTT
>JAZQOZ010000100.1:0-25697 GCA_045628085.1 Oscillospiraceae bacterium
GGCACTCGGTATCTCCGAAAACGGTGCAGATGCGTGCGTATGCTGCGGACTGTTTCAGTATATCGCAGAAACACAGCGTGCGATCGTCGGACGATTCACGGAGATCACCGTTCACGGCAAGGACGGCGTGATGGGACTGGATTCCAATGCACGGCGCAATCTGGAACTGACCGAAACGCTCCGTTCACATGAGAAAAAAGGTTCATTGCTCGGTGTACTCGATCATACCGAAACGGCAATGGGCAGAAGAATGCTCCGCACATGGCTGGAACAGCCGCTGACTGCACCTGTCCGTATCATGGACAGACTGAATGCGGTCGAACTGCTGATGAAGCACAGCGTCACTATGACAGAATTGCGGTCGCTGCTCGATCAGGTCTTTGACCTTGAACGCCTGATGTCGCGTGT
This sequence comes from Oscillospiraceae bacterium, assembly GCA_045628085.1. Taxonomy (GTDB): domain Bacteria; phylum Bacillota; class Clostridia; order Oscillospirales; family Ruminococcaceae; genus Firm-04. The sequence goes on from JAZQOZ010000100.1 coordinate 409, forward strand.
CATGTTCCAGAAAGCGTCACCGCGCGACATGAAAGCGCTTTCGCAGACTGCCCTGCAATTACCGTCGATCAAGGAACAGCTCCGGACGCTGACACAGTCCAAACTGCTGACGAAACTCGAATCTGAAATTTCGCCGCTGACGGAGATATCCGACCTGATCGAGCGTGCGCTGACGGACGAGCCGCCGCTGCTCATCAAGGACGGCGGTGTGATTCGGGACGGCTTTCATCAGGAACTCGATGCCCTGCGTCATGCGATGAATCACGGCGCTGACCTGATCGCGGAGATCGAATCACGCGAACGTGAACGCACCGGCATCAAGAATCTGAAAACCGGCTATAACCGCGTTTTCGGCTATTATCTGGAAGTTTCGCGCTCCTATTATGAGCAGGTGCCGCCGGAATGGATCCGCAAGCAGACACTTGCAAACTGTGAGCGCTATATTACACAGGAACTGCGCGATGCAGAGAATACGATCGTCGGTGCAAAGGATAAGGCGCTTGCACTTGAAAGCGTGATTTTCTCGGAACTGCGTGATTTCCTTGCGCAGCAGCTCAAAACCGTACAGGAAACGGCGGCGGCAGTTGCGCAGGTGGATGTGCTGTGTTCACTGGCGCTGACAGCGCTTGAAAATGAATACTGCAAGCCGGAGATCTCCGTTGACGGCAAAATCGAGATCCATGACGGACGGCATCCGGTCGTTGAGCAGATGCTGACGGATTCGGTCTTTGTGCCGAATGATGTCCTGCTCGATCAGAAGGCGAACCGTCTTGCCATTATCACCGGCCCGAACATGAGCGGTAAATCGACCTATATGCGGCAGACGGCGCTGATCGTCCTGATGGCGCAGATGGGCAGCTTTGTACCGGCATCCTATGCGAAAATTTCCGTTGTCGATCAGATTTTCACGCGCGTCGGCGCATCCGATGACCTGACAGCAGGCGAATCGACATTTATGGTCGAAATGCACGAAGTATCAACGATCCTGAAACGTGCGACTGCAAACAGTCTGGTCGTACTGGACGAGGTCGGACGCGGTACATCGACATTTGACGGCATCAGCATTGCACGGGCGGTTGCGGAATTTATCGCCGGAAAGAAGATCGGCTGCAAGACACTCTTTGCAACGCATTATCATGAACTGACGATGCTCGAAGGACAGTGTGAAGGCGTGCGGAATCTCAGTGTTGCCGTGAAAAAACACGGTGATACGATCCGTTTTCTGCGGAAGATCGTGGACGGCGCTGCGGATGACAGCTACGGCATTGAGGTCGCAAAGCTGGCAGGTCTGCCGACACAGGTGACAAACCGTGCGCGTGCGCTGCTCAGCGAACTGGAAGCGCAGTCGAAAGCGGAAAAGGAAAGCTATCAGGCGAAACTTGCGGCGGAATCCGCAGGGCAGATGTCATTCTCGGCAGATGCAGATGCACAGGTGATCTCGCAGCTTTCCAAGACGCACGTCAATGAGCTTTCCGATGCGGAATGCCGCGAACTGCTGCTCGATCTGACGAATATGCTGCATTAACTTCGCAATGATTTGAAATGGGACGCTGCTCCAAATCCTGCCAAAGGGACTTGTCCCTTTGGCAGCATACATCTTTGAGGGTTCAGAAAATGGACTGCGTATATTATCATTTCAAAACACGCAATATCTCCGAGAAATGGAATACTGCGGCGATCGAGGATTTTCTTTGCGGTACCGGATTGTTTCCGGATGATTCGTTCACATCGCAGAAGCCGTTTCTCAGCATTTCACTGATGAATGAGAAGAACTTTGACAGTTGAAATGCGAATTGCTATGACCGTGAAAAAACGAATTATATTGCGGTCTTGACGAATACAGACTGGTATTGGGACAATACGAAAAAGAGCAGATTCAGGCGGTGCTGGACGGATTATCCGCGCTGCTGCATACGGAAATACAAGAGGATTGGTAGGGAGAGCAAGTGCCTGAAATTCACGTTTTACCGAAGGATATTGCCGAACTGATCGCGGCAGGAGAGGTCATTGAACGCCCTGCATCCGTGCTGAAAGAGCTGACCGAAAATGCGATTGATGCCGGCGCAAAGCGCATTACTGCGGAACTGAAACGCGGCGGTGTGCTGTATCTGCGTGTCACCGATGACGGCTGCGGCATTGCGCCGGAACAGGTGCAGACGGCATTTCTGCGCCATGCGACCAGTAAGATCCAGACAGCAGAGGATCTGGAAACGATTTTTACACTTGGTTTTCGCGGCGAGGCGCTTGCATCTATTTGTGCCGTATCGCGCATGGAAATTCTGACACGGCAGAAGGGCGCGGAATACGGTACGCATTATGCTTTGGAGGGCGGCGAGGAGACTGCCTTTGAACAAAGCGGATGTCCGGAAGGTACGACTGTTGTCGTGCGTGACCTGTTTTATAATGTTCCGGTACGCGCCGGATTTCTCAAAAAGGATACCGCAGAGGGCAATGCGGCGGCGAATATTTTTCAGAAAATTGCGCTGTCCCATCCGGAGATATCATTCCGGCTGATACGCGAAAATAAGACGGAATTTGTCACGCCCGGTGACGGCGAATTGTTCTCCGCGATCTATGCGATCTTCGGCAAGGATTTTGCGCGTGATCTGCTGCCCGTCAAGTATCAGGAGCAGGATAACGGCGGCATTTCCGTTACGGGATACACCATGAAACCGCTGTATTCACGCCCGAACCGCGCACATCAGCTCTTTTTTGTCAACGGCAGATCGGTGCGCTCGATCACGCTCATCAATGCGATCGAAGAAGCCTATAAAACGCTCATCATGACAGGAAAATATCCTGCCTGTGTGCTGATGATCAGCGTATCGCCGCGCATTGTCGATGTCAATATGCATCCGACAAAAGCAGAGGTGCGTTTCTCCGATGAAAAGCGCCTGTATCATGCGGTATATTTTGCCGTGCTGAGCGCATTGGAGCAGAATCATCTGGTATATGAATTTCAGCTGCCGGAGCAGGCACAGCCGCAGCAGGAACAATCGCGGACGGCATCCGCACCGGCAGTACCGGTTCAGCCTGTTCAGAGTGTTCAGCCGGTCATCAAGCCGCAGGTCTATACGCCGAAACGGGACTGGTTTGCGCCGGTCGCCGGAACGGACAGCAATACGCCGCAGCCGCTTTTTGAAAAGCAGCCGTCTGAACCGATCGCAGAACATCAGCCGCCGAAAAAGGCAGCTGTTCCGATACCGAACCCCGAACAGCCGCCCGTGATTCCGGAAAGTCTGAAAGCATTTCCGGAACTGACTGCACAGCCTGCGCCGCCGGTTCGTCCGATGCCGCCGGAAGTACCTGCCGAACAGCCGCAGATAACGGAGAGATCTACAGCTGAAAAATCCGTTCTGCCGGATGAACCGACTGCACGGAATGCCGCAATATCGGCAGTTCAGCGTGAGAAGATCACGGTGATCGGGGAATTGTTTGAGAATTATGTGCTTGCAGAGGCAGGAGAACAGTTTGTCATGATCGACAAGCACGCGGCGCATGAGCGCATTTTGTTTGAAAAATTCCGCACACGCGAATGCAAAGACCGTCAGACTTTGCTGACACCGGTGCGTGTCCTGCTGACGGCGGATGAGATCAGCGCATTGCAGGAGATGGAAGAAACACTGCTCGGATGCGGTTTTACATTTGATTTCAGCGAATCGCCGGTCGTACTGCTGACCGGTGTACCGCTATCCTGTGCGGAGCTTGACCTCGATCAGATCGCGGCAGACCTTGCGGCGAACTGTGCAAAGCATCAGGCACAGCCCGATCTGCATTTGCTGGATGATATGTTCCATGATCTTGCGTGCAAGGCGGCGATCCGCGCCGGAACGCACAGCACAAAAGAAGAATTGCAGTCGCTTGCGGTGCAGGTCTGGGGGAATGAGCAGATCCGGCATTGTCCGCACGGCAGACCGGTTTTGTTTTTGCTGTCGAAGTATCAGATCGAAAAGCAATTCCGCCGCATTCAGGACTAACCGGCCGCGCAGGGCGCGGTGCCGTTATCGCTTCCCGGTTCTATGAGCGTGCAGGGGGATGTTTTCTGAGCGTTTCAACTGCGCATGGGACATGAGTGACGCATACGATGCTGAGCGTTTCGCATAGGCAGGGGGCATAAGCGTTTATGCAATGTGTCGGCAGGATGAATGATTCTGCATTGCGACATCTTACGAACGGGAAGCGGAAGTCGGCAGGGCCGACAGCCGAAATCGCTTCCCGGTTCTATAAGCGCACGGAGATAAGATTTCTGAGCGTTTCAACTGCGCATGGGACATGAGTGACGCATACGATGCTGAGTACTTCACACAGGCAGGAATTGAAGAATATCAAAAGGAACATTGTCCTTTTGCACCCATTATGGGTACGAATGTTATACCAAAGGAGAATGCGGAAATGGAGCAGAAACCGCTGATCGCGGCTGTTGTCGGGGCAACGGCATCCGGCAAGACAGCACTCGGCGTTGAAATCGCAAAAGCACATAACGGCGAGATCATATCGGCAGATTCCATGCAGATCTATCAGGGCTTGGATATCGCAACAGCGAAACCGACTGCCGAAGAAATGCAGGGCGTTCCGCATCATCTGATCTCAGTCCTGCCGCCGGAACAGGCTTGCTCCGTTGCGGATTATGTCGAAATGGCACGGGGAATCATTGCGGATATACTTGCAAGAAATAAACTGCCGGTCATTGTCGGCGGAACGGGGCTGTACGTGGATTCACTGCTTGATAATATCCAGTTTCCGGATATTCCGGCAGATGATGCGCTTCGTGCGGCACTTCAGGCAGAGGCGGATGCGGAAGGCAATGCCGCGATGCTCGAAAAACTCCGTGCCTGCGATCCGGAATCTGCGGCGCGGCTGCATGAAAATAATCTGCGGCGCATCATCCGCGCACTGGAAGTCTATACGCTGACGGGTATTCCGCTTTCCGAACACGCAAGGCGCAGCAGGGCAGTACCGCCGCCGTGGGATGTTCTGCGCATCGGCATCGGATTTGAGGATCGGGAAAAGCAGTATGCGCGGATCCGTGCGCGTGTCGATCAGATGCTCGATATGGGCCTTGCAGAGGAAGTCCGTGCGGAATTTGAATCCGGCAGACGGCGTGATACAGCGGCAATGGCGATCGGCTACAAGGAACTTCTGCCGTGGCTGCGCGGTGAGGAGAAACTTGAAGAAGGCATTCTGCGCGTTAAGCAGGAGACTTGCCGCTATGCCAAGCGGCAGGGAACATGGTTTCGTCGGAATACACAAACGAATTGGATCGTGCGAGATGCCGTTTGTGACGAAAGCCGAATTTTAGTAAACGCAGAAAAAATGTTTCAAAATAACTTGGCGAAACGGGACGCTTGTGTTATAATATAATATGTGTAGTTGCTGACAGGCGAAGTATGTCCTGCGGCGGCTGAACAGGCATATACATATTGTGCTAATATAAAAGAAATGAGGCAAGAAACCATGACCAACAAAGGACTTAATCTTCAGGATGTTTTTCTGAATCAGGCTCGCAAGGAGCGCCTGCCGCTGACCATTTTCCTGACCAACGGCTATCAGTTCAAGGGCATTATCCGCGGCTTTGATTCGTTTATTGTCATTCTGGAAACAGACGGCAGACAGCAGCTTGTCTATAAGCACGCGATCTCTACGATCGTTCCTGCAAGACCGATCTCGATTCTGGATGCTATGGAGCAGCGCGAGGACGCTGAGTAAGCCGCATGAACGAAATTACAACGCGAATCCTCAAATTTTTACTGCTGGTGTTCGCCGTTGTACTGGCTTCTTCCATTTTCTATCATTTGTTCTTTACGAACTATGAAACCGAAAATGCGACCTATTATGAAGTCAGCGATGTTTCGAGCTTTCAGGGTGTCTATGTCCGTGATGAGAGCGTGGAGTCGTATTCCGGTACGGGCGCAGTCCGCTACTGTGTCGATGACGGCGCGAAACTCGGTGTCGGCAGCGTTATCGCAGAGGTCTATTCCGATGCGGTGCAGATTGATCTGCGCAGCCGTATTGCCGAGAAGGAAGACGAGATCGCAATGCTCCGAAAGATCGAGAATCCCGGCACCAGTGAAAATGCACAGCCGGCAAATCTCGCTTCGCTGATCAATGAACAGTTCAAAAGCATGATCCGGCTGCGTGAACGGCAGGATTATTCTGCAATGAGCAATGCCAAGCAGGATATGACTGTGCTGATGAGCACCTATGAAAAAGTGACCGGATCCGGCGTTGATTTCAATGACAGGATCGTTGCGCTGGAAGACGAAGTCTCCAGACTGACTGCGCAGCTTTCTGCACCGGAGAAAACGATCCCTGCACCGGAAAGTGCTTATTTTGTCAGCTTCGTGGACGGATATGAGGATATCCTGACACCGGATAAAATGTATACGCTGACACCGGAGCAGCTCAGCGGAATTTCCGATGACGGTACGCTCACCGCGACCAATGCGGGCGAGCAGGTGATCGGCAAGCTGATCCGGGATTATGCTTGGTATATTGTCGGTGTGTTCGATAACCGGAAAATGCATCTCTCCGAGGGCGATAGGACAAAGATCCGTCTGGAATCCGTTCCGCAGGAATTGACTGTCGAGGTCGTTTCACTCTATGCAACAGGCGAAATTGATAAAACACAGGCGGTTTTCCGCTGCGATGAGCTGACGCATGATACCGTTCAGCACCGCACGGAACGTGTCGAGATCGTGCGCGATACCGTTGAGGGTATCCGTGTGCCGCGTTCCGCGATCCGTTTCAAAACGCTCACAGAGGAGCAGACGGACGAGGACGGCAATGTTACTACAACAACAAACGATTATAAGGGTGTGTATGTTCTGGTTGGTGAAACACCGGAATTTCGCAAAATTGATGTCATTTATGAGGACGAGAACTACTATCTCTCCAGCCTTGATGCAGGAGGCGGCTATATCGCACTCTATGACGATATTATCGTGAAGGGAGTAATGGCGGATGGCGAATGAGTTTGCGCCCTGCACAGACGCGCAGAAGCAGGCTGTTCTGGAACGGCTTGCTGTCATCCGGCAGAATATTGCCGAAAGCTGTGCCGCCGCAGGCAGAGAAACGGATTCGGTCACGCTGATGGCTGTCACAAAGACCGTGTCGCCGGAGCTGATCAACCTTGCGGTCGATCAGGGCGTGCGTGTACTCGGTGAGAATCGGGTGCAGGAATTCCTTTCCAAGCGCGATGATTACCGCAGCAGTGCAGAAGTCCAGTTTATCGGACATTTGCAGACCAATAAGGTCAGACAGATCATTGATAAGGTCTCGATGATCCAGTCCGTGGACAGCCTGCATCTCGCAGAGGCGATCGACAAAGCCGCTGCACAGCAGGGCATCGTTATGCCGATCCTGCTGGAAGTCAATATCGGCGGTGAGGAAAGCAAATCCGGCGTGACACCGGCGGCGCTTCCGCAGCTCCTTGCGGATGCCGGAAAACTGCCGCATCTTCGCGTGGACGGGCTGATGACCATTCCCCCGCCGTGTTCGGATGAAGCACGGCAGATACAGACCTTTACGGCAATGCAGCAGCTCTATCAGCAGATGCAGCAGCTTGCTCCGCTGAAGATCCTCTCGATGGGAATGTCCGGCGATTATGCCGCGGCGATCCGATGCGGTGCAACGATTGTTCGTATCGGCAGCGCACTGTTCGGCGCAAGATATTATCCGCCGCCGGCACTGCACTGATTTTGAATGCAATTATGATATCCGTTCGGGCAGATGATACTGCCTCTGCGGATTCCGGAAATATCAACCAGAAAGAAAAGGAGAATTCAGATGAAACTTTTTGACTCAGTCCGTGATTTCTTCGCACCGCAGGAAGAGGATTCCTTTGAAACCGAGCCGGTGCGTGAATCAAGAGATGTCCGCGAACGCAGAGAAGTACGTGAGTCGTTCCGGGAAACAATGCGTGAGGAGGAAGGCTCTGCCCGTGAGGTCCGTCAGCCTTCACCGCTTCGTGAAAGAACGGAACATGAATATACACCTGCCAAGCGTGACAATAAAGTTGTCAATATTCAGGCAACGGCACAGCTTCAGGTCGTTCTCGTGAAGCCGGAGGTGTTTACCGACGCAAAACAGATCGCAGACCATCTGATCTCCAAGAAAACAGTTGTCCTGAATCTGGAAACCGCTTCTGCCGAAAATAAGCGCAGAATCATCGACTTCCTTGTCGGTGTTGCATACGCAAACGGCGGCAGTCTCAAGCCGGTCGCAAATCTGACTTATATCATTACTCCCTATAACGTCGGCTTTATCGGCGAGGATCTCGTCAATGAGCTGGAAACCAACGGCGTGATTATGTAAGCATCTCAAAGCATTTTGAGGCGGAAGGAGAAACACGATGATTACTGCAAAAGATATTCAGAAAAAGAAATTTGAAAAGGTGAAATTCGGCTACAGTCCGGAGGAAGTGGATGCATTTCTCTCGCAGATCGAGAATGATCTGCGCCTGATGCAGCAGGATCTCGATGATTCCAATGAAAAGGTCCAGCTCCTTGCGGATAAGGTTCGTGAATATAAGGATTATGAGGAAGATCTGAAAAATGCGCTGCTGCTTGCGCAGAAGCAGGCGCGTCAGGTCGTTTCCGAGGCACAGGAAAAAGCGGCTGCGATCGAGGCGGAGGCGCGTGCATCCGTTGATACGGTCAAATCGCAGGCGATGATTGATTCCGAAACACAGCTGAAAAATATCAGCGCACAGCTTGAGCGCGAGAACGCTTCGCTCGTTACAACGCAGCGTCAGGTCGCAGATTTCAAGCGTACACTCTTTGAAATGTATAAGCAGCATCTTGAACTGATTTCCAGTCTGCCGGATTCGCCGGAAGAAGTGGATGAGGAGACCGAGGAGATCATTGAGATCGTTGAGGTCGAGGAAGAAACAGAGGATACCGCTGTTCCGGCAGAGACAGTACCGGCTGCGGATTCTGCTGCGAGTGCTTTTGACGATGTTGCACAGAGTACGTTCGGCAGCCGCCGTGACGATACCAGACGCGATGATTTGCGGAAACGTGCTGATTTTTAAGAAAAACGGGAACTTGCAGCGGCAAAGCTGTCATGCAGGTTCCTTTTTTTATCCGTTTCAGAAAGGAGCAGCAGATTCCTGAATATGACAATCATTCTTGTGTGCGCGGTCATCGCAGTTCTGACCGCTGCCGACCAGCTGATCAAGATCTGGGCGATCGCCAATTTGCAGGGACAGCCTGAAATACCGTTTTTGCAGATCGGCAGCTTTGACTGGATGCATCTGCGCTATCTGGAAAATAACGGTGCGGCGTTCAGTATGCTCAGCGGAAACCGCGGATTTCTGATCGTTTTCCCGATCATAATGATCGCAGTCTGCCTGTATATTTTGAATCGTTACGGCAAAACGCGCCGCTGGCTGCAAATTGCGCTGACACTTATCGCAGCAGGCGGTCTCGGCAATCTGATCGACCGCATTTTCCGCGGCGGAAAAGTTGTGGATTATTTTGATTTTCAGCTTTGCAATTTTGCAGTGTTCAATTTTGCGGATATCTGCGTAACGATCGGTGTGGGACTGGTCGTGATCGGACTGCTGTTTATCGAAAAGGAAGAACCCGAAGCGAAGAAACTGAAAAAGGCTGAGCGCGTACCGTATGAACATACGGCTGCGGCATTGCCGGAAGCCGATACACTGCCGCTTGCAGATGAATTGCCGGAAGCGGAATCTGCACCGCTGCGTGAAACAGCTGATACGGCTGAACCGGCTGATACAGCAGACACAGCAAAGGAGATCGAAAATGCCGGCGCGTGAGCTGCGGCTGACCGTTCCGGCAGAGGATGCCGGCAAACGGCTTGATGCATGGCTTGCCGCACAGCCGGATGCAGGGCTGACACGCTCTGCTGTGCAGCAGCTCACTGCACAGGGAAAGGTTCTCAGAAATGCCGATCCTGCGAAGAAAAACGATAAACTGCAAAACGGTGACGAGATCTTGATACAGATTCCGGAGCCGCAGATGCTGGATGTTCTGCCGCAGGAGATCCCGCTTGAAATTGTCTATGAGGATGCGGAATTGCTTGTGGTCAATAAGCCAAAGGGCATGGTCGTGCATCCTGCACCGGGACATCCGGACGGAACGCTTGTTAATGCACTGCTTTTTCACTGTGCCGGACAGCTTTCCGGTATCAACGGCGTGATTCGTCCGGGCATCGTTCACCGGATCGACCGCGATACAAGCGGCTTGCTGATCGTCGCAAAAACTGACCGCGCACATCTCGGACTTGCGGAACAGATCGCTGTGCATTCCTTTACACGCGAATATGAGGCGGTTTGCTGCGGCAGATTCAAAGAGGATGCCGGAACGGTTCATGCACCGATCGGCAGAGACCCGCGTGACCGACAGAAAATGTGCGTCATTGCGACAAATTCCAAAGACGCAGTCACGCATTATACCGTTCTGACACAATATGAACGCTGTGCGCATATCCGCTGCAAACTCGAAACCGGAAGAACGCATCAGATCCGTGTTCACATGAAGCATATCGGGCATCCGGTCTATGGCGATGCGGTTTACGGAAAAGCGGAAAAGGGAATAGAAGGTCAGTGCCTTCATGCGAAGAAAATCGGTTTTGTGCATCCGGTGACGGGCGCATATCTCGAATTTGATTCACCGCTGCCGGCATATTTTACGGAGATTTTGCGGAAACTCTCCTGATATGGAGCAGCCGCAGTGATCGGGGGAGAATTCCATGCATTTTTTGTATTGTCCTGACTGCGGTACAAAGACTGTGCCGCGTCAGATGGGAGATGACGGCGCAGTTCCGTATTGTGAGAACTGTCAAAAGCCGCTGTTTGATATGTTCAGTACCTGCGTGCTTTCCGTAGTGAAGAATCCGGCAGGGCAGATCGCGCTGATCCGGCAGAGCTACGGGCAGCAGGAAACCTATGTCGGCGTTGCCGGCTATATGCAGTGCGGCGAAACGGCGGAGCAGGCGGCTCTGCGTGAGATCCGTGAGGAGATCGGTGTTGAAGCGGCTGGACTGCGATTTCTGTTCAGTGCGTGGCATGAAGCAAAAGGTCAGCTGATGCTGTGTTTCTGTGCCGAAGCAGATGCGGCGGATTTCCGGCTTTCGCAGGAAGTCCGTGAAGCAAAGTGGTTTGCGCCGGAAGATGCCTGTGCGGCAGTCCGGCAGGGCAGCATCATTGAACGGGTTGTCCGTGCAGCGATCGGCGGAATCTGAGATTCTGTATACAAGCGGACAGTATTCGCCGCCTTTTTGCTCCCATGCAGTATTTATCGCTGTTTTTTTATCCTTTCCCATTGCATTTTGCAAGATTATATGTTATAATATACGTATTGACGAATGATTTTTGCGCAAACGCGCTTTTACACAAAGGAATGAGAACAACATGATCGGTTTTTACAGCTATACCGTGATCCTGACATATATCGGTTTTGTCTGCGGTTCGGTAGGCTTATATTTTGCTGCGAACGGCAGTACCAATACGGCGATCATCATGCTGATGCTTGCCGGATTCTGCGATATGTTTGACGGCAAAGTTGCCAAAACAAAAAAAGATCGTACACCGGAGGAATGCCGCTTCGGTATCCAGATCGACTCACTTTCGGATGTTGTCTGCTTCGGACTTCTGCCGCCGATGATCGCATTCAGCGCAGGGCTTCACAAGCCGATCAATATCGCAGTATTCTGCTGTTTCAGTCTGGCGGCGCTGATCCGGCTCGCATATTTTAATGTGACAGAGGAAGAACGTCAGAAAGTGACGACAGAGCGCAGAAAGGTCTATGAGGGCTTGCCCGTGACCTCTGTTGCGCTGATCATACCGGTATTGTTTGCGTTCCGGCGTGATCTGGAGGGACTCGGCAGTTCGGCATTTTCCATTACGGCAACGATCGTCTATGCGGTGATCGCCTGCCTGTTTATCACGCGCTTTACGATCAAAAAACCGAGCGTGCGTGCAATGCTGCTGTTTATTCCGATCGGCGTACTGGAACTGCTGCTGCTGATTTTCAAGCATCATCATTGATGCGGTTTATGAAATCGAAGAATAAGGAGGAATCCGTCATGTCGGAACCGAAGGAAACCAAATCAAACGCAGGTGCGCAGATTTGTGACCGAGAAGGGAATCCGGTGACGGATTTCTGTGCTTCTGAGGGAAAATTGCTCGGCCTGCTTTACGGAACGGCACCGGGGCGAAAAGCGCTGAAAGTGCTGACAAAGCCGGCTGTTTCAAAAATTGCAGGATTTGCGCTGGAGCATCCGCTCTCAACTGTCGCAATTCCGCCGTTTGTCCTGAAAAAGCATATCAAAATGAGTGATTATGCGGAGGAGAAATTCCGCAGCTTCAATGCGTTTTTCACGCGCCCTGTCAAGCCGTCTGCGCGTCCGATCGACAGGACACCGGAAGTGCTGATCAGCCCATGTGACGCAAAGCTGACGGTCGTTCCCGTGACACCGGAGATGCATTTTACGGTCAAGGGCGCAGAATACAGTCTGGCATCGTTCCTCGGCTGTAAGCGGCTGGCAGAGCGATACAGCGGCGGTCAGGTTCTGATCTTCCGGCTGACACCGGACGACTATCACCGCTACTGCTATCCGGATGCCTGTGAGATCGGTGTGACACGGCGCATTGAAGGTGAACTGAATACGGTCAATCCGGTCGCGGCGGAGCATGATGTCAAGGTCTATCACCGCAATACGCGCACGGTCACGATGCTGCATACGGAGAATTTCGGCGCGGTTCTGATGATCGAAGTCGGTGCGATGCTTGTCGGCAAAATTGTCAATCATCCGCACGGCAGCAAGGTCGCACGCGGCATCGAAAAGGGCTACTTTGAATTTGGCGGCTCGACTATTGTGCTTGTACTGGAAAAGGATGCGGCGGTCATTGACGCACAAATCGTTGAAAATTCCAAAAACGGTGCAGAAACGATCGTCCGGTACGGTTCGGGCATCGGCGCGGGCAGCACCCGCAGGTGATATCGCTTCCCGGTTGATTTGGCGTGCATGATTCAAATTTCTGAGCGTTTCAACTTTGCAGAGCCGCAGGAACGCCAAAAACGGGATTCCAAAGGGACAATGTCCTTTTGGTCAGGGCAAGGGCGGAATACCCTTTGACTTCCAGCACGGGAAGATAGGGGCTTGGGGAAAGTTCCCCCGCATTTTGGGCAGCATTTCCCCATTTATAATCATTCGTTCTTCTATTGTAAGGAGAATATGGCTGCGAAAAGACTTTATCGACAAGCTGTAGTATCGCGAAGCGATACATTATATTATTTCTTAATATCAGGACATTGAAAACCACCCCAAAAGTTCTATGTCCCAATATTATAAATTCTATTATAAAATAAGGAACCGCAGGATCGGCTTGTGACCTGATTCTGCGGTTCTTTTATATACGATTCGGATTATTTGATCGCTTCAAATGCCTGTGTGAGGTCTTCGATGATATCCTCAACATTCTCCAGACCGACAGACAGACGGATCATGCCTGCATTGATGCCGGCAGCGACAAGCTGCTCATCGGTGAGCTGACGGTGCGTTTCAGATGCCGGATGCAGAACGCAGGTGCGGATATCTGCAACGTGTACGACATTCGATGCGAGCTTCAGCGAATCCATCCAGTTCATCGCGGTAGTTCTGCCGCCCTTGATGACGAACGAGATAACGCCGCTGCATCCGTCCTTCAGATAGACCTTTGCGCGGTCATAATACGGATTGTCCTTGAGTCCCGGATAGTTGACGGATTCGACTTCCGGACGGGTGGTGAGATATTCAGCGACTTTCTGTGCATTCAGGCAGTACTGCTTCATGCGGATAGCGAGTGTTTCCAGACCGAGATTGAGGTAGAATGCGTTTGTTGCGCTCGGATAGCAGCCGAGATCGCGCATGAGCTGCATTCTGCATTTGATGATATAAGCCATATTGCCGAACTCACGGACATAGCAGACACCGTGATAGCTCTCGTCCGGCTCGGTAAATTCCGGATATTTGCCGTTGTCCCACGGGAATGTACCGCAGTCTACGATCACGCCGCCGCCCTGAATGGCATGACCGTCCATGTACTTCGTGGTGGAATGAATGACAACGTCTGCGCCGAATTCCTTCGGACGGCAGAGGATCGGTGTCGGGAAGGTATTGTCCACGATCAGCGGCATATCGTTATCATGGGCAAAATCTGCAAATTTTTTGATATCCAGAACGGAAAGCGCCGGATTTGCCAGCGTTTCGCCAAAGACGCAGCGCGTATTCGGCTTGATCGCCTTTTGCAGTTCCTCACGGGATGCTTCCTGATCGACAAAAATACACTCGATGCCGAAGCGCTTGAGCGTGACGGCAAACAGATTGACCGTACCGCCGTAGATCGTGCCGGTCGAAATGAAGCTGTCACCGGCATTGCAGACATTCAGAATGGAGAGCAGGCTTGCAGCTTGTCCGCTGGTCGTACACATCGCTGCAACGCCGCCTTCCAGAGCAGCAATTTTCTTTTCAACTGCATCGACGGTCGGATTTGCAAAGCGGGAATAGATCGGTTCGGTCGGCATATCAAAGAGAGCCGCGATATGTGCAGTAGAGTCAAACGCATAGGTCGTACTCTGCACGATCGGCACAACACGCGGATCGCCGTTTCCGGGGGTATAGCCTGCGTGCAGGCATTGTGTTTCGATTTTCATGGTAGTCTCCTCCTGTATGTGCGGTGATTTCTGCCGAATCAGCAGATATCCCTATTATAGGCATTTTATGGAGATATGTCAAGAGATATTTACAATTTCAGCGGGATTCCGGAAATTCGCAGGCTTATCTCACGGGCAGAAGGATCGGTTTTCTTGTACTTCACAGATAATGCAGATGCACATGGAAGCATATTTGTATAAAGTGCTGAAAATGCCCTGATCCGATAAAAATGATTGTCGGAAGCGGAGTTTTGTGGTAAAATAAAGGATGGAGAATCCGGCTCGTATGCCGGCAGAAAGTGAAAAAGAACAGAACAAAGGAGCAGACCATGTTTACCAGATATATCGGGATCGATCTGGGTACTGCCAATACCCTGATCTATGCACGCGGCAAGGGCATTATCATGCGGGAGCCTTCGGTTGTCGCGGTCAATACCAAGACCGATCAGGCGTGCTCTGTCGGCAAAGAGGCAAAGGAGATCATCGGCAGAACACCCGGTTCGATCATTGCCGTGCGTCCCCTGAAGGACGGTGTCATTGCGGATTTTGATATCGCGGCAACGATGCTTCAGGAGCTTATCAAAAAATCACTGAAAGGCACTGCCTTCACAAAGGCGCGTGTCATTATCTGCATCCCGTCAGGCGTGACTGCCGTTGAACGGCGTGCCGTCAGGGAAGCAGCGGAAAAAGCCGGTGCAAGACCGGTTCAGCTTGTTGCGGAATCCCTTGCGGCGGCACTCGGCGCAGGTCTGCCGATCCTTGAACCGACCGGTACGATGGTCGTGGATATCGGCGGCGGCACAAGTGAGATCGCCGTGATCTCGATGGGCGGCATTGTTGCATCACGGTCTGTCCGCACGGCAGGCGATGCATTTGATATGGCGATCGTCAATTATGTCCGCAAAAAATACAGCCTGCTGATCGGTGAGCGTACCGCAGAATCCGTCAAGATCGGCATTGGTTCGGCATTTCCGGAAGCGACTGTCACGGAAATGGAAGTCCGCGGCAGAAATCTGCTGAACGGACTGCCTGAAAATATCACGATCACATCGGAAGAAGTGCGCGATGCACTCTATGAGCCGCTTTGCGATGTTATGGATGCGATCCGTGAAACGCTTGCACATACACCGCCGGAGCTTTCTGCCGATGTCATTGAGCAGGGTATCACGCTGACAGGCGGCGGTGCGCTGCTGCGCGGCATGGATAAGCTCATCAACCGCGAAACCGGTATGCCGGTCTATGTTGCGGAGTATCCGCTGGACTGCGTTGCAGAGGGCACGGGCAAAATCATTGAAAATCTTGAAGATTATGAAGAACTGCTCACAGAGGAGATCAAATACTACTGATGAGGAGATGCATCGGAAACGGTGCATCTTTCTTGGTAAAAGGGATATCATTGTGATGAAAACGCAGTGAGGATATCACAGAGATCTGATAGAACGGGAATCGTATACAAAGTTCTTTCTGAATGTTGAAATCCGGGTTAAAACTTTCTTAAAATTGACAGAGCCGCATTGACAGGCGGTATTCTGCCGTATTATAATATTCTTGATCGCCGGTGCGCTGTCGGCAGACTGCGCATGGAATCAACATTTTCAGCAAGTGAACGCATTAACGGAGGGAAATTTATGTCTGTCAAGGGAATCGTAAAGGGAATCGTTACGGCAGCAGTTGTCTGCGGCATCGGCGCAGGCGGCTGGGCAATCTATAAGCATTACGGCGGTACACAGACCGACCGGACGGAAAAGGTCTATGTGCAGAAGGTCGCCGCGGTCAATACCGTTGACGGCGCAAATCTGTTTGCGACCAATTTTGCCGGTGTGATCGTGGCACAGAAAACCGTCGATGTCAAATATGATGCAGGCAAACAGGTCGATGAAATTCTTGTGCATGAGGGCGATATCGTCAAGAAGGGCGATAAGCTCCTGACCTATAATGTGGAGCAGATCCAGCTTGATATCGAACAGGCAGAGCTGGAGATCGAGCGCCTGCAAAATGAGATCAAAACCAATGAAGCGGAGATCGCGACACTGGAGCAGGAACGCCGTACCGCAGACGGTGATGCACAGGTCAGCTATACGACAAAGATCCTTTCCCTGCAATCTGATAATGCACGCAAGGAATATGATATCAAAACGAAAAATGTCGAAGTGACAAAGCTGAAAAATTCCTTGAATAATGCTTATGTCACAGCGCCGATCGACGGCACGGTGAAGGATCTGAAAGATCCTGCCGAATCTTCTGTGAACACTGGCATGAATTACGGCTATGATGAAAACGCCGATGTGATCATGAAGATCGCCGCAGAGGGTGATTTCCGCGTCAAGGGCGTATTCAATGAGCAGAATGCAGCCAGTATCCGCGAGGGCGCAAAGGTGTTCCTCAAGAGCCGCGTGGACGATACACAGCGCGGCGGCATCGTGGAGGAGATCGACACCAAGCCGCAGAAGGATGACAGCAATATGATGTATTACGGCTATTTCGATGAACAGACGCAGTCCTCGAAATATGCTTTTTATGTCAAGCCGGATTCACTGGAAGGCTTTAAGCTCGGTCAGCATATCCTGATCGAAATGGACAACGGACAGTACGATGCGGACAAAAAAGAGGGTGTCTGGATCTACAGCTCCTTTGTCCTCTGGGACGGCGACCAGAATTATGTCTGGGCGAAAAACAGTCACGATCAGATCGAAAAGCGCATTGTATCCGTCGGTGATGTCGATGACGAAAACGGTGACTGCCAGATCGTTTCCGGTCTGGATATTGATGATTATATCGCATATCCTGCCGATTATATCGAGAACGGCATGAAAACCACTACGAATCAGTCCGATAAGAATATTCCGGAAAATGTCGCCGGAGATATGATGAACGGCGATATGGGCATGGATGACGGCGCATATATGGATGAGGGTATGACGGAAGATGTTGTCTACGATGAGGAAGGCAATATGGTCTATACCGATGAAGAAGGCAATGTCTATAAATTCGATGCGGAAGGCAATATGATCGAGGGCGGCGAGGAACTGTTCGGCAGTGAACAGGAAGATGTGACCGCCGGTGACGGTGAAGCTGTGATCGGAAACGAAGAAGAAATGGAAGAAGCTGTACCGGCAGATGAAGCAGATCAGCCTGAGGAAAACTGACAGGAGAAAATGTTATGGTATTTGAATTAAAATCAATTTTCAAAGATTATATGCAGGGAAAGGACGCTGTTCCGGTTCTGAAGGATATCTCATTCTCTGTGGATGACGGTGAATATGTTGCGATCATGGGACCGTCCGGTTCGGGCAAATCCACGCTGATGAATATTATCGGCTGTCTGGATAAGCAGACTAAGGGCAGCTTTATCTTCGACGGGACAGATATTATGGAATGCTCGGACAAAGACCTTTCCGAGATCCGGAATAATAAGATCGGATTCGTATTCCAGAATTTCAATCTGCTGCCGCGTCAGTCCGCACTGGAAAATGTCGAACTGCCGCTGCTCTATGCAGGCGTTTCCAGAAAGGAACGCAGGGAGCGCGCGATCGCTGCACTCAAGCGTGTCGGTCTTGAGGACAGAATGGAATTTATGCCGACACAGCTTTCCGGCGGTCAGAAACAGCGTGTCGCGATCGCAAGAGCGATCGTCAATAAGCCGCGTCTGCTGCTTGCCGATGAGCCGACCGGCGCACTCGATACCAAGTCCGGCGATCAGGTCATGGAGCTGTTCAAGGAACTGAATGATGAGGGCGTGACCGTTGTGATGATCACGCATGAACCTGAGATCGCAAACTGTGCAAAGCGTGTCATGTATATCCGTGACGGTCAGCTGCATAACGGTGCGTTCAATACCCGAACTGCGGAGAAAGCTGAAGAAGATACGCCTGCTGTTCCGGAGGAGGATGCAAAGGCATGAAAAAGGCGATCATCACGCTCCTTTGCCTTGCACTGATCGGCGGCGGCGGATATTTCGGTTACCGGCAGTATGAGAAAAGCCGCGATGAAAAGAAAATCGTGGATGTTGTGCCGGTCAGTATGATGGCAGAGTCAGCAGATATGTTTATGTATACGGGCAGCAATATGTGGGGATATATCAGTGCTGCCAATGCACAGAAGGTCTATGTTGATACCGATAAGCTCGTGAAAAATGTCTGCGTGGAACAGGGACAGACCGTGAAAAAAGGCGATACCATTCTCGAATATGATATGACGGTCGTGGAACTGGAACTGCAGCAGAAGGAAAATCAGGTGCAGGTCATCGAGCAGGACATCAAAATGGCGCAGAAGGAACTGGCAAAGATACGCGGTCTGCGTCCGTCCGAGGAAATGCCTGTCATCAACGAACCGGAGATGCCGGAAGATGAACCGATCGAGCCGGAAATGCCGGTCGATGAACCGATCATTCCGGTCAGCGAACTGACAGGCGCATTGCAGCCCGTTTCCGGAACAGGCTCGCCGGATGATCCGCTGGTGTTCAACTGCGGAACGGATACGGTTGTACGCAAGGCGTTTATGACTGCACTTGCCGGCACAAAGCGGACGGCTTCACTGCGCGTTTATGATGAAGATCTATGCTTTTTGTTCCAGTGGATCATTTCCGGAGACAAGCTCGTGCTGAGTGAGACAGAAGACTGGAATGTGACAGACGGCATCAGCATTGATCCGGAGAACGGCGGCATTTCGATCAATCCGGATGGGGTGCTGCACGGTCAGCTTTCCTTTGCCGCACCGGAGCCGGATATGCCGGAAGATGTGATCGAGGAGATACCGGAAGATATCACCGAACCGGAATATAATGAGCCGGAAATACCGGATTACGGCGAGAATTATCTGTATTCGCGCAAGGAATTGCAGCGGATGATAACCGAACAGGAAAATCAGATCAAGGCGCAGGAGCTGGAGCTGAAAGCTGCAAAACTGGAGCTTGATAATGCAAAGAAACAGAAATCAGACGGCAAGGTCGTTGCGTCTATTGACGGCATTGTAAAGAAAATCGGTCAGAGTGCCGATGCCGGAATCGCAGACACGGAAGAAACTGTTCCGGAAGAGGAAATGTTCGGAGAACCCTCTGAGGATGATAATGCATTTGCTGTCATTGAGGGTGCAGGCGGTGTAGAGGTCATCTGTGAAGTACCGGAAATGTCGCTTGCAAAGCTGCCGGTCGGTTCTGTTCTCAATGTGATGTCCTATCAGAACGGTGCAACGACTGAGGCAGAGGTCACGTATGCAGAGGAAGAACCTTCATCCTACAGTTCTGATCCGTGGAGCGCAAATCCGAACAGTTCGATCTATCTTCTGCACGCCAAGCTCAGGGATTCAACGGATTTTGTGATCGGAAACGGCGTGGATGTGACTGTTCCGCAGGATCAGGATACTGCCGAAAAAAGCTCCTCGTATTTTCTGCCGATCCATTATGTCCGGCAGGAAGCAGGCGATTATTATATCATGAAAGCGGATGAAAATGATCGCCTTGTCAAACAGTATGTCAGTGTCGGGCAGATCCTGTACGGATACTATATCGAAGTGACCGGCGGTCTGGATGTGAAGCATGACCGCATTTGCTTCCCGTACGGAACAGATGTCAAGGAAGGCGTGAGAACGCAGGAATCTTCGGAAGTTCTGTATCCGTCCAATTACTGATACGATGAGCATAAAACGTGAAATAAACATCGGGAGAAACAGTCATGTTTGAAAATATCAGGCTCTCTTTGCAGGGCATCCTATCACACAAGATCCGCTCGTTTCTGACCATGCTCGGTATCATTATCGGTATTGCGGCGATCATTGCGATCGTATCCACGATCGAGGGCACAAATACGCAGATCAAAAACAATCTGATCGGCGCAGGCAACAATACCGTTGATGTGCAGCTGATGCAGGGTGAATGGGCGTATGATTTCGCATATAATCCGGTGCCTGAGAATGTGCGTGCGATTTCCGATAAATACAAGCAGCGCATTCTCGATCAGGATGAGATCACTGCCTGCACGATGTACCGGATGCGCGAAAATGCCGAAAACGTCTGGTGTGCCGATCAGAGGATCGAATCTTCGATGATCCTCGGAATTGATGAGGATTATCTCAGTACGCTCGGCTATGAGATCGCAGAGGGCATTTCCTTTACAGAATCGCAGTACAAGGATTTCTCGAAGGTCGTTCTGGTCGATTCCACGATCGCACGCGGCATATTCGGCGGCGAAAGTCCGGTCGGGCAGATCCTTGACATTTCCGGCGAACCGTTTACCATTATCGGAGTTGTCGCAAAGCGTTCCGGCTTTGAGCCGACGATCAACAGCGTGGATGATTTCTATATGTATAATGAAACGTCCAGCGGCAAGATCTTTATGCCGACAAATGACTGGGGCATCTGTTTCCGGTATGACGAGCCGCAGAACTGTGTTGTGCAGGCGGTCGATACCGACAGTATGACCGTTGCCGGAAAGAAAACAGCGGATATCCTCAATGAAAATGTCCGCAAGGTATCGTTCGGCGATGAAGAATCCGCTGACAGCGCAGATCTTGGTGCGGCATCCATCGAATACAAGAGCGAAAGCCTGCTCGAACAGGCAAAGGCTTTGCAGGATCTTTCCAAATCCACGAACAATATGCTGATCTGGATCGCAAGCATTTCGCTGCTGGTCGGCGGTATCGGCGTTATGAATATCATGCTGGTTTCCGTGACAGAGCGTACCAGAGAGATCGGTCTGAAAAAAGCACTCGGCGCACGCAGAAACCGCATTCTTGCGCAGTTTTTGACAGAGGCATCGGTGCTGACGAGCATCGGCGGTCTGATCGGTGTAATATGCGGTATCGGACTTTCAAAGGTCATTGCGAATCTGGCGGAAGTACCGGTTTCGATCTCCTCGAAGGCGATCGTGATATCCGTTGTATTCTCAATGGCGGTTGGAATTGTGTTTGGTCTGCTGCCCTCGATCAAGGCTGCAAATCTGAATCCGATCGATGCACTTCGTTACGAGTGATACAAAAGATACGCTGTGAAAAGCAATGTGAGAACAGAATATTATAAAAGCCTGCGGTTTGGGGAAAATCGCAGGCTTGCTTTTTTACGCTGATTGTGGTATGATACTACTTGTATAGTAATTCTGATATATGGGCGTAACGGAGCGTGCGCCGGAAAGGCAGGCTTTCAGCATTGGCTAAATATGATAAACATTTGTATCCGTCCGTTCATCGCGGCATTGTCCGCGCCGCACTGCATCTCCTCACACTGGAATCTGATCCGGCAGCAAAGCGTTTTTCCGCCGCCGATGCCGATATCTTGACCGAAGAAGCCGCCGCACCCGATCAGCATGGGGACAGGCATCAGGGACGCGGCCTGCATTATTATAATTCCGTCAAAGCAGACGGTTCGCTGCTGCCGAAACATCCGCTTACTGCCGGATTCTGCAACGGAAAAGGCGTTCCTGCCCCCTCTCCGCTGTCCGTTCTGGATGCGGAATACCGCACGGCGCTTGCTTTGTACTGTGCCGGAAAGACTGCCGCTTCTATGAAAAGTCTTTCGCGTGCTATGCACATGACGGCGGATATCTGCTGTCCGCCGCATAGCTGTTCTCTGACGTATTTCTCGCTCTACGGTACGGCACATAAACGGTATGAATGCCGTGCTGCCGAAATATTCTGGGATTCTGAACCTTCACTGCTTTCCGAAGAACGTGCCGCGGCGGAATGGGCAAAGTCGGCAGTCGGGAAAATCCCCCGTCAGGCATATACAGACCTGCTCAGCGGCAGTGTTCCGGTCAGCGGAAAGGAATGGAAACCAAGCAAATTCGCGCTGATCTGCAATACACTTGCGGAATCCGGTGCTAAGCATCTGGATGCAGTGCGCGGAAGTGATGAAGCTGCCCGTGAAAAATCCATTCGGGAGCGCCTGATTACTGCGATCGCAAACTGTGCGGCACTGCTGATCGCATTTGACCGCGACCTGACAGAAAATGCACCGGCGATCTGGCGCGAACAGCATCCATACTGGCTGAAAACATTTCATGCGGCATTTACGGTCAGCCGAGAACCGTTTTATCTGCAATTTGCGGATGAGGGAACGGTTTCTCTGATCACGCCGTCAGGAAAGGCACTGGCTGTCGGGAAACACAGCCGCGTGATGCTGACAATGCCGAATCCGGATGTGACAACGCAGTTCCGGTTCGGCAGAGAACCCCTGCTGACGCTTTATCCGGACGGCGATCAGGATCGCCTGCTTGCACAGATTCGCGGTCAGCTCTATTGTATACGCCGCGCCGCCAATATGCAGGGGAATATATTTGTGTCGCAGGTTTCGTTTGCGCTGGTCAATCATCCGCCGAAAAAAGCACGGTTTCTGCTCTGATGAACGGGCAAACAGCGAATTCTATATTTGACTTCCCTGCGAAAACGACAGAATAACACAATGCGGACGGTTCAAAGCCGTCCGCTTGCATTATTTGTATGAGGCTGTGTCAGGTTTCTTGATTCAGCACTTCTTCCCATGTGGTCGGCTTATCGGCGACTGTATTCTGAACATAGTACATCAGGATAAACTGTGCATCCTCAACGGATACAACATTGTCACCGTTGACATCGGCGGCTTTGAGCTGTTCTGCGGTCAGAGTGCTTGCATTATCTGCCATGATATCGACATAAGCATTCAGGGCGAGCTGTGCATCCTCAATGCTGATTTCGCCGTCGCCGGTGATATCGCCGGTTTTTTGTTCTGTATCGATCAGTTCAAAAGGAATGTTATTTTTCTCGGCATAGCTTTGCGCATAAGAATCCGGATAACCGAGAATCGTCAGTTTTTTGCAGCCTGAGAACGCATAACTGCCAATGCTTGTCACACTGTCCGGAATGGTGATCGAAGTGAGGTTTGTGCAGCCTGAGAACGCATAATAATTAATGCTTGTCACGCTGTCCGGAATCGTAATGTTGCCCTCACAGGCAGTTCCGTCATACAGGCTTCCGTTAATAACCACAAGCGGATTCTCAGCCTGTTTTGCTTTCATCCATGGCGTACCATCAAACGCATCGTGTCCAATGATTATCACGCTGTCCGGTATGGTAATTGAGGTAAGGCTGGTACAATCAGAAAATGCACCGCTGCCGATACTGGTCACGCTGTCCGGAGTGGAAATTATGGAAATTGAAGTCAGGCTTTCACAACCGGCAAATACATAATCTCCAATGCTTGTCACACTGTCCGGAATGGTGATTGAAGTGAGGCTTGTGCAGCCTGAGAACGCATAACTGCTAATGTTTGTTACGCTGTCCGGAATGGTGATTGAGGTAAGGCTTGTGCATTTATAAAACGCCTCATAGTCAATGCTCGTCACATTGTCCGGAATCGTAATGTCGCCCTCACAGGCAGTTCCGTCATACAGGCTTCCGTTAATAACCACAAGCGGATTCTCAGCCTGTTTTGCTTTCAACCATGGCGTACCATCAAACGCATTGTTTCCAATGATCGCGCTGTCCGGTATGGTAATTGCGGTAAGGCTGGTACAGTCAGAAAATGCACCGCTGCAGATAACGGTCACGCCGTCCGGTATGGTGATCGAGGTAAGGCCTGAACAGCCCGAAAATGCAAAATCGCCGATATGGTTCACGCTGTCCGGAATGGTGATGGAAGTGAGGCTTGTGCAGCCTGAGAACGCATAAATACCAATGCTTGTCACGTTGTCCGGTATATTGATCGTGGTCAGGCTTGTGCATTTTTGAATTGCATAATCGCCGATTTTCGTCACGCTGTCCGGTATGTGGACTGAAGTGAGGTTTGTGCAGCCTGAGAACACACTTTCTCCAATGCTTGTCACGCCGTCCGGTATAGTGATCGAGGTAAGGCTTTTGCAGTCAAAAAATGTACTGTCGCCAATGCTCGTTACGCTGTCCGGCATGGTAATTGCGGTTAGGCTTGTGCAGCTATTAAATGCGTCATTGCCAATGCTCGTCACGCCTTCTTCGATCACTGCCTTTTTGGCGGAAATACCATAAAACGGAGATTTACCGGGGGTGTAATCCTTCATCTTTCCCGTACCGGAAATCGTAAGCGTGCCCTCGCTGTCAAGTGTCCATGTCAACTTGTCGCCGCAGGTACCGCTTGCTGCGGTTTCCTCTGCGCTCGCCGACAGCACCGGACAAAGCAGACTCACCGTGTCCATCGGCATTGCGCCGAGCAGCAGTACCGCAGATGTCAGCAATGCGGTGCCTCGTTTGATTTTTTTATTCATTTTATACACCCCTGTCAATAAATTATGCTTGCGCTGCATTGCAGCAGCTATTTATAGTATAGCGCTCTTTTTCCGCATCGTCAAGAGGAATTGGAAAATAAAGGCATTATTCCATAATTTCAGACAGACAGCGGTTTCCTATGAACAAAAAAGCACCCTCACGGAGCATATCATTTGAATGACCGTGAGAATGCTGTTATCCGCTGTCATGATCCGGAGAATTTGACATCGCTTTTTGCCGGAAAATGACAAAAGTGCTTCGGAAAAACCGAAGCACTGTATTTTCGAGAGGCGCGAACCAGATTTGAACTGGTGATCACGGTGTTGCAGACCATTGCCTTACCACTTGGCTATCGCGCCATAAAAAAGAAGCGGATTACGGGGCTCGAACCCGCTACCTCCACCTTGGCAAGGTGGCGCTCTACCA
>JAZQOZ010000101.1:0-19811 GCA_045628085.1 Oscillospiraceae bacterium
TTTTTCACCACCGCTATTTTGCTTTTTCTTCAGTATAGCATATTATTCGGCGGCTGTAAAGTGACAGAATCACAGTTTTTGTCTCTGAACTTTTTGTTTTCAACTTTGTGGAATTCTCAGCAGGACTGAACAGTTACCATTTGAAAGCATATCTCTATTTACAATTATATAGTTCTGAACTCCCTGCATCAGTCTCACGCCATCTTTGAATCCTTCCTTGTATGAGGAACGCACTTTTTCAGCCGTAACAGCACTTTGAATGTCCAGTAAATCGTGGAGCATTTCTACTTGTTCCACATCGCCCTTATGCTCCGCTATCTCATTACGCTGTACGGCATAATCGTCCGAGGTGAATTTTGCGATAATTTCATCAACGGACTCCTTGTAATCGCCGTCATAATCAAAGAAGATACTCTCCTTATCATAGCGTCCCTTGAAAGGCACACCGCTTGCAGTGAGGGCAACCGTAATCTGCTGTCCCTTGTCCGTAGACAGGGTAACATGGAACATGGCAGTATGCAGCATTTTCAGCGTGAAACAGCACTGCGTCAAGTGCTTGATAATTTGAAAATACCGGCAGAAAGCAGCGGATCGCGGCTGCTTATGTCTGCTGTCCTCAAAGCTGCTGATGCACCGGAGCGTCCGCTTTGTCAGATCATGGATGAGATCGCAGAAGCGGAGAACTGTTCTTCCGGCTGCGTAAGCCGCAGGATCCGTCATGCTGTTTTGTCCGCATGGGAAAATTCCGGTATAGAAAAACGTATGGACACAGAGAAATTTATCCGATATGCGGTATCTCTGCTGCATGAGGTGACCTGTGACGACCGGAAATAATGGATGCAGATATTGTGCATTTGCGTATCGCCGCTGAGGCGTGTGGTGAATCTTTACAGAAATCGGTTGACAGAATCCGGAAAATATGCTATAATAGGTCAAACGCCGTGTGCGGCGTAACAGATAAGGAGGAACTGAATTATGGCAATGGAATTTTTTGACAAACTGACCGCTTCTGTATCAAAATCTGCAAAGCAGTTTTCCGACAACGCGAAAAACCTCGCGGACAAGAATCGCGTCCGCAAGGATATTGCAGCGATCGAAAATGAACTGCGCAATCGTTACCGCGATATCGGTGAAAAGTTTTTCACTGAAAACTGCGATAATCCCGCACCGGAATATGCGGAAATGTTTGCCGCGATCAATGAATTGAAAAGTAGTCTTGATGCGAAAAACCGTGAGATCGAAGCACTGGAAGGCGTGGTTACCTGCCCCGGATGCGGTAAGCCGATCGTGAACGGTTCTAAATTCTGCCCGAGCTGCGGTACTACTGCACCTGTACCGGCTCCGGCTCCGACACCGGTAGCTCCGGCTGCGGTTCAGCCGATCTGCCCGTTCTGCGGACAGGCACTTGCTGCGGATGCAGTATTCTGCGCGACCTGCGGAAATAAGATTCCGGATCGTGCGCCGCAGCCGCAGGCACCTGCTGCCCCTGCTCGGAATATCTGCCCGAACTGCGGTGAGGTTCTCGGCTCGGATGCACTGTTCTGTGCTGTATGCGGCACGAAAGCACCCGGTGTTGACTGATCTATGTGTATAAAAGATACTGCTGCCATTCTGGTCTGCGCCGGAAACGCGACCAGAATGGGCGGCATTCATAAGATCCTGCATCCTCTCGGGGATACAACGGTTCTGCATCAGTTGCTCCGCAGCTTTTGCGATTGCGAAAGCATTGCGGAGCTTGTTGTTATCTGTCGGGAAAAGGATACGGATGAATTCCGGCGTGCGATCACAGAGATCGGACATCTGCTCAGCTGTCCCGTGACGGTCACATCCGGCGGCGATACCCGTCAGCAGAGCGTGCGGAACGGCGTGAATGCGATCTCTGTTCCGGCGGAGTATATTGCGATCCATGACGGTGCAAGACCGCTGATCCGTCCTGCGGATATTGAAAAGGTCATTGCGGATGCCCGTATTTCCGGTGCAGCGACGCTCGGCGTGCCTGTAAAGGATACGATCAAAGTTGTTCGGAACGGTGTGATCGAGGCAACACCGGAGCGTGCATTGCTCTGGCAGACGCAGACACCGCAGGTATTCCGGCTGTCACTGTATCAGGATGCCATGCGGCTTGCCGCTGAACAGGGCAGGGATTATACAGATGACTGTCAGCTTGTGGAGACACTCGGCATATCGGTCACGATGACTGAGGGTGCGTATTCCAATCTCAAGCTGACAACACCGGAGGATTTTGCAGTCGCAGAGGCGCTGCTTGAAAAGGAGGAATGAACACATGGCTGATATCCGGATCGGTCACGGCTATGATGTTCACAGACTGACCGAAAACCGCAGATTGATCATCGGCGGCGTGGAAATTCCGCACAGACTGGGCTTGCTCGGACATTCTGATGCAGATGTCCTGACACACGCTGTCATGGATGCGATGCTCGGTGCGCTCGCGCTCGGTGATATCGGAAAGCATTTCCCCGATAACGATCCGCAGTATGCCGGTGCAGACAGCATTCAGCTTTTGCGTCATGTAACGGCGCTGATTCAGAAAGAGGGCTGGGCGCTCGGCAATCTTGATGCAACAATTCTTGCGCAGGCACCGAAAATGGCACCGCATATCGTGCAGATGCGTCGGAATATCAGTGAAGCGGTCGGCTGTGATATTTCGCAGGTCAGTGTGAAGGCAACGACTGAGGAAAAACTCGGATTTACGGGAAATGAAGAAGGAATTGCGGCACACTGCGTATGCTTGTTATACCGTATACAGGAATGATGCGGCGTGATAAAGGAGTGACACGACACAATGGAAATAGATCTGTCTAACAACTTATTTTTATGTCCCGGATACTATGAGGAAGATCCGTGCGATGCAAACGGAATACCGCTGCCGCTGAATGAGCCGGATACTTCCCTGCATTTTACGAAAAATGCAGCAAGGATGTATGAAAACGGCGCACAGCTGATATGTCTGGATCAGCTGCCTGCGAACTGCCGGCCTGCAACACAGGCTGTCGGAAGTATCATGCATTTCAGAAAGATCACTTCGCCGGACGGCAAGGATTATATCCCGTTGTTTCTGCATTATCAGGCATTGACCGGATTATTCGGAAACTGTATTCATATCGGCGCGGTCAGTTTTGCGGATGTGCGTCATCTTTGTCTGGCTGATGCGAGTATAGCCGGAATTGTCATAGCACCCGGAACCTTTAATCAGATCATTCCGCGTGAAAAACTGATGACGGCAGACTGAATTTAATGTTTATGAAAATGAGGCGGAAACCGTTGTGTTTCCGCCTTACCAGCTTGTCGATAAAGTCATGCATGGTGAATCGCTCTGCGATTCACATAGGGGTGCCCTCTATCGCAGGGCCCCCCTCTCTGAAAAACGATCCACCGGATCGTTTTATCAGATTCACCCCTGCGGAGCTCCTAAAGTCTGGGGGAGTTTCGTGCTTTGCGAAGCACGACCAAAGGCTCTGCCTTTGGAAACCGCAAGCCTTTGAAAAGGCTTGACCGAAACTTTTATTCTGGCGTTCAAATAGTTTCTCGACAGACTGAAACAAGCGTCAGGAACGCTCCTGACGCTTGTCTGTGTTTATGTGATATCGGAAATCATCCGGCATACCGGATGAAACCGGAGAATGCTTTGCTGAAATAATCAAGTGTGTCGCTGTTCTGCTGCTGCGGCACAGATCATGTTTGTCTGCTTTCTGAGATGTCAATGTGTTCTGAATGAAATGATGTTCGTCATGCTGTCAAACCGGATGTCAGTGAATATCGGAGTTTTGCAGTTTATTTGAATGCTGCAACGATAGCTTGATATGTTGTAATATTGTAGTTGCCACATTTGTTGCCGCACATATTCTGCCAACTTCATAAAATGGTGCGGCAGTCTGTCAGAATTGAATGTATAATGATAATGTCAGATATGATGTCAAATATAATGCCGTAAGAATTGTCAGAGTGCGTGTCGAACCGGATGAAATGCCGGATGCTGTTCCTGCTGTCGATTTATGATGCTGAACGTGATGCGGATCTTGATGAAAAACGAGGTGTCAGGCGAATTGTCAAAGCTGATTGTCTGTTCTGTCCGGAATGACTGTTGCGCGCTTTAGCAGATGCTCCGGAACTGTTGTTATTCGATGCGGTCGTATCTGTGCTGTCCTTATGTCTGTATTATACACTCTTTGAATTGCAAATGCAACCGCACAATTATATTATCTAGTGGCAACATATATGGCAACATATATATAAATGACGCATTTGCGCAAAGAATGGAGAACTGTAAAAATCAATATATAAAATAAAGCATCGTCGCTGAATAAATTTGTGTGCAATATGACATATTTTCATTGAGAGAAAGCGAATCCGGCTTATTTGCTGTCTTTTTCGGCGAAAGTATGTGCGTGCGGCGGAGGCGATGACTTGACAATTATATCAAAATATGCTATATTTGAAAATAACAGACTGACGCATCGGCGAATCTTTTGCCATGCTGTTTCAGGGAGGAGCAATTTCAATGGGAATACAGCCTGAGGAACTGATCGCAGAATATTGTGATCTGGAAAAAATCTCAAAAAGCCTGCATTGCGGCAGTGATGCAGATGCAAGTGCCGAGATCGACAAAGCGATGCGCGGATTTCTTGCGGAAGAACCGGACGATGAAACACTTTCACTGCTTGTAAACTGCCTGTTTGTGGTCTTGCAGTACCATGTTTTTTATGACTATCTTGACCGTGCAGGTCTGACGCTTTGTGATACCTATGCAGACCGTGCGGCGATGCGTGCGGACTGGACGGCATGGAAACAGGAAAAGCCGTTCGGCGATGCGGAGTGGATCAGTGATATATCCGCGAAGCAGCGTGTATTTGAAGTTCTTGCGGTGCTGCATCTGAATGCAGATGATTTTGATGAATTTCCTGCGCCGGAAATGAAAGAGCCGAAATGGCAGAAGAAAACCTATGGCAATTTTGAACTTGTTACGATCGCAGATGCCGAGATCACGGATGACGGCGGATTGTTTGCGGATACCGATCCGATCGGGAAAGATTATGTTCTGCATGATGCGGACGATGTGACCTATTATCTGAATCATATCCGCAAATCGGATGTGCCGGAAGGCTTTGACAATGCAGACGGCAGACTTTATACCGCTGACGGCTGGATCAACGGCTATACCGGAAAAGAACTGCGCGAGATCGAATTTGAGATCTATGACGGCGGCATCATTTTTACTTATACAACGGACGGTGTGGATGATTCCGCAGCAGAAAAAGATCCGCGCTGGATGCCCTATGAAATATGGGTGCAGAGCCGGATCGCAAACCGTCGTGCGCGGCAGGCAAAATTTCTTGCAAACTATCTGTAAAAACAGATCCGGAGGTGATCCTGATGGCATCCTTTTCCAGTCAGGTCAAAACGGAGATCTGCGGCAGTATTCGGAAACCGGCGGAACGGCGTGCTTTTCTGACCGGTATTCTGTTGTCGGCACGCAGACGCTCTGCATCGGAGATCATCCTGCAAACCGAATGCGAGGCATTTGCAGAGCTGTTTCCGAAGCTCATACAAAGTGTTGGAAACGGTATTCGCTATGATACGGAATATCGTGCGCGTGCCGGCAGACAGGCGGTCTGGTGCTACACTTTCAGCGGAGCAGAGAAGGTTTCTGCACTGACGAAGCCGCTTTTTTCGGTATCGTCGGAAGGCTCTGCGATACTTGCAGGACTTGACGGCAGAGCATTTTCATTTGCGGCTGCCGGATGCTTTGTACTTTGCGGCAGTGTGACAGATCCGGAGCGCGGCTATCATCTGGAGATCGCGCTGTCTGATCCGGAATTAGCGGCGGCATTCTCAGATATTCTGGCGGATGTTCAGCCGGATATTCGGTTTAAGCGAACTGTTCGGAAACACGATACGGTTCTTTATTTGAAGCAGAATGAGCAGATCTGTGATGCACTGACGTTTTTCGGCGCACCGAATGCGTCAATGGAGCTTGCGGCACAGCAGGTCTATAGAAATGTCCGCAGTATGACAAACCGCCGCATCAACTGTGATATGGCGAATATCGACAAGAGTGTTGCCGCCGCGGAACAGCAGATCGCGGATATTGTACTGATACAGAATAAGGTGGGGCTCAGCGCACTTCCTGCGGTTTTGCAGGAAATTGCGGCGGCACGGTTAGCCGATCCGGATTCCAGTCTGCGGGAGCTTGGTGCAAAGCTCGATCCGCCGCTTTCCCGTTCGGGTGTCAATCACCGTTTACAGCGTATTTCGGAAATTGCCGCGAAACTAAAAGAAGAATAATCATTTGCTCATTCTCTCAGAAAACTATTTGAATCCCAAAAAGTTTTCAGAGAGGGAAACCTGCGATAGAGGACACCCCTATGTGGATCGCAGAGCGATTCACCGTACAGGACTTTATCAATAAGCAAAATGCCTGCGTTTCGGTACGCAGGCATTTTATATATTATTCAGTAATATGGACAGTATCCACAATGGCATCGAGCAGAAGTTTCGCCTCATCATAGGCTTTCTGGGTTTCTTCCTGTGAATTCATATTTTCTGCCGGAATGCGGAGTGCAAGGTAACTGCCCGGATGCAGTTCAACAGACAGTCCTGCCTGTTCTGCGAAATCCGTGTGATCAAGCAGGAACTTTCTGCCGCTGATATTGCTGTGATCGGGATACAGCTCATCCAGTTTGACAAACATATCATCCGGTGCCAGATATGTTTCGGCTTCCGGATCAACCAGCACGAGCATACAGGTACAAGACTGGAACTGCACGAGAAGCTGTGAATTATAGGCTGTGGAGTAATTACCGCTCATTTCCATTGACTGCTTGGAAACCGGAATATAGATCGTCCGCACAAGCACCTCACCGTCTTCTGTATAATCGTCACACATTGTTTGCAGCCATGCTTCGAGTTTATCGGTTTCTGCAAAAAGATCAGCATGATCGGTTAAAAGCATCATCCGAAGGTCGGGATCTTCCCGTGTTACATAGTCATATACAAGAAAAGCAGCGACGATCACGCAGAATGATGCGATACCGAGCCACCATTTTGAATGATAAAACCAGTTGCCGATCTTCTGCCACAGGGTGTATTTTTTTTCGGGTTCTGCAGTGCCGGTGATTTTGTCGCTCTGGTCGATTACGCCTTGTTTCAGGCGAATGAGATCAACTTTTTCTTCTGCAAGTTCTTTTGCATATTCTTCACGCGCCTGATATGCGGCTTCCTGTTCATCTGCCTGCCGCTTGCGTTCTTTCAGTTCTTCGTCCCGAAGTACTTTGGCACGCAGTTCAGCGGCATTATGAAAAGCAGATACTTTTTCTGCTTTTTGCAGATCGGCGCGGTCATCTGTCAGCTGCTTATTTTCTTCCTGCATAAAAATCATCCTTTCGTGCATCTATTATAACATATTTACGAGAAAATTGCAATGACTGAAAATGAAAAGTCTATGAAAATGATACAGTAATACTGTTGAGATATTTATGATGAGTTGGTTCGATACGCTTCTTGTCTGTTTGAAGCGCTTGGAAAAAATCTTCATGTACGCTGATAAGAAACGGGAAGCGATAACGGCTGTCGGCTAGAGAATGATCTGTTCCCATGCAGTCGGCTGCTGTGAGATCGTATTCAGCGTGTAATACTGCAAAATATACTGTGCATCGGGAATATCCAGTCCGCCGCTGCGGTCAACATCTCCTGCGCGGAATGCCGTTTCGCTCAGTCCGCTCGGTTTATATGACATGATCTCGACATAAGCATTCAGGGCAAGCTGTGCGTCCGTGACATCTACGATTCCATTGTTGTCAATATCGCCGCGAAGCCATTCCGGTTCGACCGGCACTGTTTCTGTTGTGACCGTTGTTGTTCCGGTCGTTTCTGTTGTTGCCGTTGTGGTGACTGCGCCGATGTGAATGACACCGTTCTGCGTCTGGAATCTCGCATCACTGAAATCTGCGTGGAATGTTGAATCCTGATTGACGCTGACACTGATCACTGCATCGCCGGATGCACCGTCTTTGACCGCGAATTGCAGTTTGGCGAGAATGCCGTCTGCGGTGAAATCGGTCATGCCGTCTGAGTCCCAGTTAAGTGTATAGGGGATGGCTGTTTTATCACCGCCGGCAATAAAAACGGCGCTGTTCCAGTCAGCCTGACCGGATGCGTCAAGCAGTGTGAGCTTTTGCGGATCATATTCAATATTCAGGCTGAGTGCTGCAATGCCCGGATTCTGCTGTACGGTCAGTGCAGTGAAAACGGTTTCGCCGGGCTGTGCCCATGCTTCAGATACAGAGATCGTCGGTGCGGATATTGTTTCCTCTGCCGATACGGTTCGGAGCAGAATGCCGGAGCTGACTGCGCAGACGGTCAGAAAACCGGCAGACAAAATCGTGATAAAACGTTTCATATTCTTGGATTTCCCCTTACTGTGCGCAAATTCGTTCGGTATGAACCAGCTATATTATATCATCTGCCGGCACGCTTTGTCAAGTCGAATCATAGACAGGTTTCACAATTTAACGTTTTTTCGGGTACTTGTTCTTTGCACGCTCAATCGAATTCACAGAAAGGACTTGAAAATTTTGTGCATTTGTGATATGATTAGAATGAACCGCAGAATGAAAACGCTGCGGTCAAAAAATTAAGATAAAAATATAAAAACAGGAGAGAGTTACCATGAAAAAAACTGCAAACAGGCTGACAGCCGGCGTATCTGCCGCTGTCATCATCTGCGGCGCATTATCTGCGCTGCCGGTCACGGCTGCGGATACTGCAAAGCCGTTCCGGATCGAGGGTGAAGCACTGGAAGGTGCGGAGCTCTGGACTTCGATCTACCAGACCGAAATTCCCGATTTCAGCGGTGAGGGCTTTGCCTATCTGACAAATGCCGCGCTGAGCTTTACGATGGATGTTCCGGCTGACGGAATGTATGCGATCACCGTGCGCGGTGCGCAGATCCTTGATGAAGGCGGACGCTATCAGACCGTTGCGGTCAACGGCAGTGAATACCATACCACAGTGCCTTATGCGGATAAGTGGGCAGATTTCGATTTCGGCATGGTGCGTCTGAATAAGGGAGAGAATACGATCTCGTTTCTGAATAAATACGGCTATATGGCGATCGACTATGTGACCGTTTCCGAAGCGGAGTTCCCCGACCTGACAACGGCAGATGCCGTTCCGTGCGATCCGGATGCGACACCGGAAGCGAAGGCGCTGATGAATTATCTGCACAGTGTCTATGGCAAACAGATCCTTTCCGGTCAGCAGCAGATCTACGGCGGCGGTAATGAAGTCCAGACTACGATCCGCTATGATGCTGCATCGGATACCTGCGTTGATTCGGACGGCAGCAGCTATGTGATCGACCGTGACAGCAAAGATACCGATGAGCAGGGGAATGTCTTTTACTGGCATTGTACCGGTGCGGACGGGCAGGTCTATACCTACAGCACACAGAACCGCAATTATACCTATAACAATTATAACAATGATATCAACCTGATCTATGATATCACCGGCAAATATCCGGCGATTCAGGGCTTCGATTTCGGCAGCTATTGTCCGTGCTACGCTTGGGATGACGGTGTTGCAGGTCGTATGATCGAATGGACAAATGAAAAGGGCGGCATCTGTACGGCATCGTGGCATATCAACGTCCCGACACGGATGGCGGATTATACGCTCGGTGAACCGCTTGATTTTTCCAAGACAACATACTCGGAGAAAACGGATTTTGTAACGGCGAACTGCCTCAAAAAAGGCACGACCGAATACGAGTATTTCAAGCTCTGTATGGAAAATCTTGCAAAAGAACTGCTGAAATTGCAGGAAGCAAATGTACCGGTGATCTTCCGTCCGTTCCATGAGGCAGAGGGCAACGGCGGCAAGGACGGCAAGGGCGCATGGTTCTGGTGGGCAAAGGAAGGCGCAGACGTATATAAGCAGCTCTGGGCATATCTTCAGGATACGCTTGAAAAGGAATATGGTCTGCATAATCTGATCTGGGAACAGAATCTCTATGCGTGGTCAGATGATTCGGCGCTCTGGTATTCCGGCGATGACAGGGTTGACATTGCGGCGTTTGATAAGTATAATACACAGTATAACCGTCATGACGGTAAAACATCCGGCCCGAATCTGGATGCGGAAACTGGTATCTTCTATAAGCTCGTTGGTTATGTGGATCAGAATAAGATGGTCGCAATGGCAGAGAATGACTCGATCCCGAGCATGAACAATATGCAGGTCGAGCACGCTTTCTGGCTTTACTTCTGTCCGTGGTACGATTCCGGCGATGCGCGGTTCGTGACCGGTGAAAACTATCAGGATGCGGCAGAGGTCAAGACGCTCTATAACAGCGATTTCTGCGTGACGCTTGACAAACTGCCGAAGGATCTGTTCAGGAGCAGCGGTTCTCAGACGACAACGACTGAAAAAAAGGAAACGACAACAGCCGCTTCCACAACAACGACTGTTTCCGCACAGAACGGTTCTGCCGCGCTGATCGGTGATGTCAATGAGGATGTACTTGTGGATGTATCGGATGCTGTTCTGCTTGCACGCCTGATCGCAGAGGATACAGAAGCGTCCGTGACAGAACAGGGACTCCTGAATGCTGACATGAACGGAAACGGTCAGCCGGACAGTGACGATGTGATCATGATCCTGAAAAAGATCGCAAAGATGATTTGATTTCTGAAATGACAGCGCCGCTTTTGGCACACAAAAGACAAACGGAGGATCGACATGAAAAAGTTTTTTGCAAGACTGCAATACAATTCGCCTGTGATACTGACGATGACACTGCTTTCGGCGGCTGCGCTGCTGCTGAATTATCTGACAGGCGGCTGGACGAACAGAGCCATATTCTCGGTATATCGTTCCGGATGGCTGAATCCGATGACCTATATCCGGATGTTTACGTATGTACTCGGACACGCGAATTATTCGCATTTCTTCGGCAATTATATGATGATACTGCTTGCCGGCCCGATGCTGGAGGAGAAATACGGCTCGAAAGCATTGCTGAAAATGATCGCGGTCACGGCATTTATCACCGCATTGATCCAGATCATTTTCTTCCCGTCACACGCGCTGCTCGGTGCAAGCGGAATTCTGTTTATGATGATCTTGCTCAGTTCCTTCTCGAATCTGCAAAAGGGACGCATTCCGATCACGCTGATCCTTGTTGCGGTGATTTATCTCAGCGGGGAGATTATCGACGGCGTAATACATCCGAATGACGGCGTGTCACAGTTGGCACATATTATCGGCGGTCTTTGCGGTACGGTGTTCGGCTGGGCGATTACCAAACCGAAAGAACCGCAGGCACCGAAATCAGAAATCACTGTTTCATGATGAATGAAGCATCCCGTAATGGAAGATTGCGGGGTGCTTTTTTCTGTTCCGGGGACTTGACAAGCCGCTGAAAATATGGTATAATAATCAAGTGATCTTGATGGAGGCATAGCTCAGCTGGTTAGAGCGCACGGTTCACATCCGTGAGGCCAAGGGTTCGAGTCCCCTTGTCTCCACTCTGAAAAAACCTGAATGTGAGTTGATCGCATTCAGGATTTTTTATATACCGGAGCATTGACAAATTCGCAATATTATATTATAATAGAAATAGAAAAATATTTGATATGATGGAGGGCTATATCATGGATGCAAAATCCAAAAAAGGATTGTTTATTTTTCTTCTTATTGCGTATGGCATCACGTTTCTGATGCTCATACCGATGAAGATCGGACTGGATAAAGGAATTGATCTGACAGCATTTATGAATGTGCAGATGATGTATCCTGCCGCAGGCGTGATGCTTGCAAAAATGATGACCAAAGAAAAAGACGAAAAGCTGCCGATCGCCGGATATGTGATCTTCCTGATCGGAACGGCTGTCATGGTGGTACTTGCACTTTTGTCGATCATTTTCCCTCTTGGGCAGATTGCCGGAACGGATATTTATAATCTGATCTCACAGCTTGTATTGATACCGGTCAGCATTGTGACCTATATTCTGTTCTGGGTATGCAGCAGACAAAAAAAGGAAAATGCAGGTGTCGCAAGAAAGAATATCGGACGCAGCATTGGTTTTGTTGTACTGTTCCTTGTGCTGTATTTTTCCAGATTTGCGATCGGTACGACGCTTTCCGGATTGCTGGGGGACGGCGTTGCGAATGTCTGGTCAGAATGGATCAATACGATCAAAGGAAATCTTATTCAGGAAATCCTTATGATCGTTCAGCTGCCGCTCAGCTTCGTTCTTACGTATGCGGCATTCTTCGGAGAGGAATACGGTTGGAGATATTATCTCCAGCCTGTCATGCAAAAGAAATTCGGCACAAGAAACGGCGTTCTGCTTTTAGGTCTTGTATGGGCGGTCTGGCATATCGGTGCTGACTTCATGTTCTATACGAGAGACAGCGGTCCCATGATGTTTGTCAGCCAGATCATTACCTGTGTATCCATCGGCATTTTCTTTGGCTATGCGTATATGAAAACGCAGAATATCTGGGTACCGGTTATCATGCATTATCTGAATAATAATCTGATCCTTGTTCTTGCAGGAACAATGGATCCGAATATACTTCAGAATCAGTCGGTCGCATGGAGCGATATTCCGGTCGCATTGGTACAGAGTCTGGTATTTGTCGC
Source organism: Oscillospiraceae bacterium (assembly GCA_045628085.1). GTDB lineage: Bacteria > Bacillota > Clostridia > Oscillospirales > Ruminococcaceae > Firm-04. The sequence continues at coordinate 12,668 of JAZQOZ010000101.1, forward strand.
ATTTATCCTTGCAAAGGAATTCAGAAAGAATCCCAAGCCTGCTGCGGCGGCGGTTGAGCAGACAAACGAATAATGATAAAAGCCGGTATGTTTTCAGCATACCGGCTTTCAGTATGCCGAAAAACTCCTGTACGGTGAATCGCTTTGCGATTCACATAGGGGTGCCCTCTATCGCAGGGCCCCCCTCTCTGAAAAACGATCCACCGGATCGTTTTATCAGATTCACCCCTGCGGAGCTCCTAAAGTCTGGGGAATTTCGCCCATTGCGATGGGCGCCCAAAGGCTCTGCCTTTGGAAACCGCGAACTTTTGAAAAAGTTCGATCAAAACTTTTATCATTGCGCGTCAAATGATCTCTGCAAGTTTCATTTCCAATTTCGCTTATTGTAGTCTTTAGCAAATTGGCTGTCGGCACTGCCGACTTTGTTTGTTTTTGTTTTTCACGTATGAAGCGATACAGCGTCTTTTTCCGCTTCTCCCCATTGCATTTTCTCTGATAATGTGCTATACTATGAGAGGTAAAACGAACAAGGATTACGATATGGAAAGAAAGGAATCGTATGGAAACGGATTTTACGAAAAGAAGTACATATTTTTATGATCTTCCGCAGGAATTGATCGCACAGACACCGGTCGAGCCGCGGACTGCATCCCGTCTGCTCTGCCTTGACCGTCAGAGCGGCGATATTTCGCATCATCATTTTTATGATCTGGGGCAGTTTCTCCGCAAGGGCGATCTGCTTGTTATGAATGATTCCCGTGTATTGCCGGCGCGTCTGTACGGTGTCCGCGAGGATACAGGTTCACCGATCGAGTTTCTGCTCCTCAAACCGACCGCTGAGAAAGTCTGGGAGATCATCTGCAAGCCGGCGAAAAAAGCAAAGCCGGGCAGAAGATTTCGTTTCGGAGAAAAACTGCGTGCAGAGGTTCTGGATGTGACCGAGGACGGCGGCAGACTTGTGCGGTTCGAGTGCGAAGAAAATTTATATGCGGTGCTGGATGAAATTGGTCAGATGCCGCTGCCGCCTTATATCACCGAAAAATTGCAGGATAAAGAACGCTATCAAACGGTTTATGCAAAGGAAGTCGGTTCATCTGCCGCACCGACGGCAGGGCTGCATTTTACGCCGGAATTGCTGCGTGATCTGAAAGAGCAGGGGATCGACGAAGCATTTGTGACGCTCCATGTCGGACTTGGTACATTCCGTCCCGTCAAGGATGATGATATCCGCAATCATCATATGCATATTGAGCATTATACGATTCCGGAAGAAACTGCTGAAAAAATACGGCAGACTAAGGCAAACGGCGGCAGAGTGATTGCTGTCGGCACAACATCCTGCCGCACATTAGAGGGTGCTGCCGCAGCATACGGTAAGATCTGCGCCTGCGAGGGAGATACCGGCATTTTCATTTATCCGCCCTATCAGTTTCAGTGCATTGACGGGCTGATCACGAATTTCCATCTGCCGGAATCGACATTGATCATGCTCGTTTCGGCATTTGCCGGATATGACAGCACGATGAATGCTTATGCGGAAGCGGTCAGGGAGCGCTATCGTTTCTTCAGTTTCGGCGATGCAATGTTCATAGGAAATCATGCGGAATAAATGTATAAAAAACAAAAAGCGGATATCCTGTCTGGATATCCGTTTTTTTATAAAAAAGAACGGAAACACGCAGTTTCCGTTCTTTGCCTAATACAAAAATTACAGATTCAGTGCTTCGATTTCTTTTGCGGTTGCAGCAGCAAGCTCAGTTGCTTTCTTTTTGTTCGGATTCGGAATGAAAGCAGCAACCAACCATGAGAGTCTGCCGAATAAACCGGAGAGTGCGCCATTGACAGCGCCGCGAACTGCAGCATTTGCCAATTCACTTTCGATCTTTGCTTCTTCTTCAACGACGACTGCCCATGTTTTCTGTCTGATTTGCATGATCTGAACCTGATTTGCCTGATCAATCGGCGGGAAAACAATACGGTCAGACATCATATAGCGAATCTTCTCAGGCTGACCAGCCGAAAGCTGATGATCCTTGATGAGTGCGAAAAACTCATCTGCTGTATAATCCTTCTGAACCTTGATCTTAAAACTATTTTTTGCCATTTTACATTCTCCTTGTCATTCAATTTAAGTCATTTTCGGACATTCAAATCATTGATTTTCTGTCCTGTGATTGTATTTTATCATATCTCTATGCATAAGTCAAGATGTAATTTTGCATAAAATACAAAAATCCCTCTGCACGATGTATGCGCAGAGGGCTGCCTTCCGGCAAAGCAAAATGAATAGAGGATGTAACCGAAAATCGGTGCTTTCACTGCATAAAGTACGCAGATGCGAATACAGGAGTGAACGAACTTTGCGCAGTGAAGGACAGGGCAGAAGCATATCCTGTCTGTCTATATAGACCGCAGAATCAGCAAATGGTTACTCGTATTGAAATAAGATTGTGTCATTGCACAATGAAACGGAAATTGAAATGGAATGAATTGTTGTATATGACGGTGATCAGATAGCAATCTGCTGTATCTGATGCTGCTTTTTGGGATAAAGTTTTCATCCTGCGGTTATTGACATCTAATGGATGCGGTGATATAATGATAATCAGTATTCTACCAGAAAGAAGTCGAAATACATGAGTGAAAATGAAACGGCATCAAAAGAATCCACATTGAAGATACTTTTGTTTGTCGCATGGGGATTATATGCGCTGATCGCGTTTTTTACCAATTATGTGCCGGCAGAGGAATCCGGAGAGGTACAGGCGGCTGTGACAGAAACTACAACGGGGGTATCTGCGGTTCAAACGCAGCCGCTTTCCGAATTACAGCCTGCGGCACCTGTTCCGCGTGATATTTATCTGACATTTGATGACGGCCCGTGTGAAAATACGCCGCAGGTTCTTGATATTCTGGACAGTTACGGTGCAAAGGCGACATTTTTCACGGTCGGCTGTTATGTTGAACGCTATCCGGCGTATGCGGCGGAAATCATCCGGCGCGGCAACCTGATCGGGTGTCATAGCTATACGCATGATATGGCGCTGTGTTATGCATCGGGTGATGCATTTATGAATGAACTGGTACAGTGGCGGCAGGCGGTGACAAATGCCTGCGGTATCCTGCCGGACCGTATATGTGTGCGGTTTCCGGGCGGTTCGACAACGAAATATGCGGCGGCTGTCAGTGAGGATATCAAACAGCGGCTTACGGCAGCGGGATACCGCTGGTTTGACTGGAATGCCGGCGACAATGACAAATGGGCAAAGGGCAACACGGAACAGCTTCCGGATGAGGAATATTATTTGCAGTCTTATCAGGAATGTATGAGATGGTTTGATGATGAACCGGAAACACCTGTTATATTCCTCATGCATGATACGGAGCAGGGGACGATCAATATTCTTCCGACGGTGCTGAATGATCTGGTCAACCGCGGTTATCGGTTCAGGCTTCTGGATACGCACCCTGACTGGAATATTTGAATAAAACAGTAATAAGTAATAAATAAGAGAGCGCAGCTTTGATGGCTGCGCTCTCAGCTTGTCGATAAAGTCCTGTACGGTGAATCGCTTTGCGATCCACTTAGGGGTGCCCTCTATCGCAGGGCACCCCTCTCGAAAAAACGATCCACCGGATCGTTTTGTTCGATTCACCCCTGCGGAGCTCCTAAAGTCAAGGTATTTCGCTGTCTGCGGACAGCGCCCAAAGGCTCTGCCTTTGGAAACCGCGAACTTTTGAAAAAGTTCGATCAAAACTTTTATGATTGCTCGCCGGTTACTCTTTGAAAACTTTTATTTCGGCGTTTACATAGTTTTTCGACAGACTGAGAGCGCAGCTTTGATAGCTGCGCTCTGTGTTTATCCGAATTTGCTGACATCGAAATCGGGGGGCGCGTCAATCTCCTCACCGACATATTTTCCGTTTTTCTTCCGCTGCTTGACGCATTCTGTCAGCAAATATTCGATTTGTCCGTTGACAGAACGGAAATCATCTTCAGCCCATGCCGCGATCGCGTCATAGAGCTTATCGGAAAGCCGCAGCGGAACTTGTTTCTTTGCCGCCATCAGTACAAGCTGCCGGAGTTGACGATCGGCTGTGCATCATGGTTGCCGCAGAGAACAACGAGCAGATTGGAAACCATAGCAGCCTTGCGTTCTTCATCCAGTTCAACGGTATTCTTTTCGCTTAGACGGTCAAGTGCCATTTCGACCATGCCGACTGCACCGTCTACGATCATCTTTCGTGCATCAATGATCGCTGATGCCTGCTGACGCTGGAGCATAACGGCTGCGATTTCCGGCGCATACGCAAGATAAGTGATTCTTGCTTCGACAATCTCGATACCGGCTTCTGCGACCTTCTGCTGGATCTCATCGCGGATTCTTGCCGCAACAACTTCGCTTGAACCGCGCAGACTGCCCTCATCCGCAACGCCGTCACCGGTCGTATCGACATTCGGTGCTACGTCATATGGATATATGCGGACGATATTGCGCAGTGCTGCATCACATTGCAGCGAGAGGTATTCCTTGTAGTTATCGACATTGAATACAGCCTGTGCCGTATCGACTACGCGCCAGATAACAGCGATACCGATTTCAACAGGATTGCCGAGGCAGTCATTGATCTTCTGACGGCTGTTGTTCAGCGTCATCATTTTCAGCGAGATCTTTTTGTTCACAAGACTTGCGCTGTAAAGACTTGCGGCGTAATCAGCAGCGGGCGTGTTGATCGGTATATTCTTCATAACAGGAGAAGATGCAACGTCACCGCTCTGGGAGAGTTTCGTTGCAGCAGCCGGATTGAAGCTGGAGCAGAACGGATTCACCCAGTAGAATCCTTCATTTTTGAGTGTGCCGATATACTTTCCGAACAGCGTCAGCACAAGTGCTTCCTGCGGTTTGAGAATTCGCAGACCGAGCAGCGGAAACCAGCCGAGGCTCATCCAGACAATACCGACAATGAATGCAGTCAGGCGCAGACCGGAGATGTTCTCGTTTGCATCAAAGCCCATTACTCCGTATACAAAGACTGCGATAAAGAGGAGATAGACCAGAATTGTCAGCAGAAGCACTGCCATGCCGTTCTGTTTTTTGGAGATGATTTTTTCTTTCATGATAATGTCCTTTCCGGATGTCTTGCATCCATTTGATATCATAATGATATCACAATTATATTGAAATGTCAATATGAAATAAAAATGTTTTTGTTTTACATAATTCATGTTCCTGAATACGGTGCTTCGCAGGATGCTTGCAAAATACCGTAAATTGATGTATAATAAAAGTATTGAGATGAAAAGAGGAGAGATATCATGCTCATTGATTTCCATACACATATTTTCCCCGACGCGATCGCAGCGCGGACGATCACCGCACTGGAAACCGAGATCCGGCATATTCAGGGTGCAGATTACCGGAAGGGCGAGGCACTTGCATTTCGTCCGGCAACGCTTGACGGTCTGCTTGCATCCATGACAGATGCCGGCGTGGATAAAAGTATCTGTCTGCCGATCGCAACAAAGCCATCGCAGACTGCTTCGATCAACCGCTTTGCGGAAACAGTCCGCTCGGAACGTGCATTATCGTTCGGTACGCTGCATCCTGCCGATCCCGAATGGGAGCAGGTGCTTGCTGATTTGAAACAGCGCGGATTTATCGGCATTAAGCTGCATTTGCAGTTTCAGCAGTATGCTTTTGACAGTCCGGAAGTTCTTCGGATTCTGATAAAAGCGGAGCAGCTCGGTCTGCTGACTGTCTTTCATGCAGGCGATGATATCGGTCTGCCGCCGCCGATCTATGCAGCACCGAAAATGATTCGTCATGCGCTTGAATATGTCAGCGGTGAAAAGCTGATCGCGGCACATCTCGGCGGCTGGAAACAGTGGGACGAGGTTGAGGAATATCTGGTCGGCACACCGATTCTCATGGATACAGCATTTATTGCAGATTTCATTGAGCTGGAACAATGCACCCGTATCATTCGGCATCATGGTGCGGATAGAATTCTGTTCGGTTCGGATTCGCCGTGGGAAGATCCGGCGGATACACTGCGTTTCCTGAAGTCACTTGGACTGACAGAACAAGAAATGGCACTGGTCACACATGAAAATGCGCTTCGGCTTCTTGGGAGTGAAACAGTATGAAAACAGTCACGATTGCACGACAGACCGTTCCGCAGACTGCCGCGCTTGCACCGATGGCATCCGTTGCCGATACCGCTTATCGGACGCTCTGTACCGAATACGGTGCGTGCATGACGACGGGCGAACTGGTTTCCGCAAAGGGACTTTGCTACGGCAGCAAGGGGAGCGCCGAACTTTGCCGCATCACACCGGCAGAACGTCCGATGGGCTTGCAGTTATTCGGCAGTGAACCGGAGTTTATCGCAGAGGCGGTACAGCGGATCATGCCCTTTCAGCCGGACTGGATCGACCTCAATATGGGATGCCCTGTTCCGAAGGTCGTCAATCAGGGGGCAGGCAGTGCGCTGATGAAAACGCCGCAGCTTGCGGAAGACTGCCTGAAAGCCGCAGTCAAAGCGGCAGACGGAAAATGTGCCGTAACAATTAAAATGCGCATCGGCTGGGATGCAGAGCATATCAATGCGGTCGATTTTGCAAAACGTATGGAATCCGCCGGTGCAGAGGCGATCGCCGTTCATGCGCGGACGCGGACACAGTATTACAGCGGAAATGCGGACTGGAAGCAGATCGCGGCGGTCAAAGCGGCTGTATCGGTTCCGGTGATCGGAAACGGCGATATCACATCCGGCGCGGATGCCGTTCGGATGTATCGGGAAACGGGCTGTGATCTGGTCATGGTCGGCAGGGCAAGCTACGGCAATCCGTGGATATTCGAGGAAATTATTCATGCGCTGGACGGTACACCGTTTGTGCAGCCGGATGTGGAACAGCGTTTGCATGAGATGCTGCGGCATATTCGCATGATTCTGGATAACAGTGAGAAATCCGAGCAGCTGGCGATGCGTGAGGCACGGAAACACGCACTCTGGTATCTGCGCGGCTATCCGGGAGCGGCGGCATTCCGTGCGCGTTCTGCCGGACTTGTCACGTATGCCGATGCGGAGCAGCTTGTCGCGGATTATCTTGCGTATCGTGCAGAAAAACAGCGCGGATAAT
>JAZQOZ010000102.1:0-4327 GCA_045628085.1 Oscillospiraceae bacterium
CTAAAGTAGAATACTCCGTGTATCAGCATCAGCGCTCTTAGCCACTTATCCGTCTTGTTCTTCGGCTTCATCGATAGCCCCGTAAAGAATGTAGATAGCGCCATCACACCGTAGCCGAGCAGGTCGTAGTTGAAGATAAGCCCGAACTTGCCGAACACTAACAGATTTGCCGCCTGTTCGTTTAGAAGTTCATTCTTTACCGTAGTCAGCTGTGCAAAGTAGACGAGCATGATAAACGTGGCGTACACCGCTGCAAGGATTAAACCAATATTCGCGGCGACTTTGCGGTCACCTTCACACTCATTTTGAATACCTGCTGTCATCATGATAAAACCTATAGGTAAAATCAGGCAGACAAAGAAGTAGCCCGTAGGAAAATTGATCATCAGAAACAATGCAAACAGAAATACTGTTACAGTTACAATTGATGAGCCTACTTTTGAAATAATCTTGTTCAGATTCATTTAATATCTCTCCTTAAAACTCGATTTGTCATCGTCTATAAAATTGGAATTTTTATTTTATCTTTTTTGTCATTACATCATAGACTAAAACAACACCATTCTCACATTTTAGGCTATCATGATGATGTGTTCTATACCCTAAATGCTCATAAAACTGACACGCTGGTAAAGAAGCATCTAGATATATCTCTTCATATTCGCACATTAATAATTCCAATTGCTCGACTATGTACTTACCGTATCCTTTCCCTTGATAAATAGGTAATACATATACTCTTGTAATGTGATTATCTTTATAACTTCCGGTGCCTACAATCGTTCCATCATCCTCAAGTACATACACAATACCACTACGAATATCCTCTAATACATGCTCATAACAATGGAGATTTGCAAAGAAATCAACAACTCCCTTAGGATAATAAAATGGATATATTTCTTCCTTTGTATTTTGGACAATATCAGTTACTATCTGACAATCTTCTATTGTTGCTTTCCTAAATAACATCTATTTACCTCTAATAATCATATTACATCTGCCCCACGATTCGTCTTTATAGGCAAATGCGTTCAGGTCGGTCTTTCTTTCTGTAAAACCAACAGTTTCATAACATTTTTTGCTTTTATATTTTCCGGAAAAACGTTCAAATGAACTGCTTCGACTTTTGTAATATCAAATGCATATAAAACTGCTAATTTCAGCATTTGTAAATACCGATAACTTAGTGCATACTGCACGGTCATCGAGTGCATGCTTTCCGCTATTTCAGTGCACGCTCCCCGCTGCGTCTGATGTAGTACATTTATCTTAAAACCGTATAGTTTGTATTTCTTGCTTTACCATTCTGCTTTAGCAAGTTGTTTTTTACCATTCGCCTAATAACCCTAGAAGCGGTAGATGTGCTCACTCCGAGCAGTTCAATCACATCATTCCTCGTAATAACACCATGAGACTCAGCGTATTCCAATACTTTTTCTTCATCACTTTGGCTTTTATTAGTTCCAATTGTATTTTCAATCGATCCTGATAGCGATGCAGCAATATTTCCTTTTTCATATTTTGCATTAATATTAGGTAATATGATCTTGAAAGCATTTTTTGTATTCTCAATCGTTGGCTTTTCTTCCATATCTTCGTATGCCTTCATAATTTTACCCATTCCTGTACCATATGCCTCAATCAAATGCAGTCGGTAGAATACATTCGCAAGATCTTGATTCCTACACACAGATATACCTACCATAATATCTTCTAAATCGATTCCCGGCATCAAACCACCAATCGATACAAATTCAATCCTGTCTGCAAAAATACTAATCAGAGCGCTGGCGCTAAATGAATAATCTCGATGAACCAGCAAATTTAGCAATGCCTCTCTGACTGCAATTTCAGGATAGTCTCTGACATCGATTCTAATTAGCTTCTCTATAGTTGCACGTGTCTGATTTCGAAAGTCAATAAAATCATATACATCATTCATTTGTTGCATCAGCGAACCTGTAAATTCGCGACGATCCTTAAAAACCGTTTGATCTGTCCCCTGAAAAACAGCGACCTTAATCGAATGGACACATTGATCTGATAAAAGAAGACCTAAATTAGTATAAAGATTATCCTTATCAACCAACTTTAATGTACGCATTTGCTGTGTTCCGAATTCTACTTCTCGTAGATCAAATTCTTTTTTTGCAGTTTCAAATGTAAGTTCCTGATTTAAGCAACGCATTGCCTCAAAGCGGTCTCCATCTGTTTCTTTAATCATACTGCGGATTGCTGTATCAGTTGCAGGTACAGATGAATACCCTTGTCTAACATATACACCTTCCGGACGCATTCCCTTTTTAGCAATATAATATGGGCGGTCTGTTCCACGCTGAATCTCCACAGCTACAATTTCTTTGCCATCTTCTTCTATTGTCTGATAATGCAGAAACATTGTCACATCAGGCTTAATAGAGTCTCTTACCATATTGCTAATCTGTAAAGAAACTTCATCCGGATTATTTAGTCCGGCTATCGTGCCATCATCGCGTACCCCGATATACAGTTTACCACCATCACAATTTGCAAAGGCTACGATTTCCTTTTTTATATCATCTACAACTACTTCCTTCAGTTCTACAGTTTCACTTTCTCGAAAATGCATATAGTCTCTCCGTATTAATTGATGCTTAATTATATCAAATCGTGTCAATCGTGTCAATTTCAATGATTTGATTGACACGATTTGACCCGATATTTTGTTATATCCTATATGCTAAAGTTTAAACAGTCTGTATAATCTAAATTCTATTAGTATATAATTATATCGTATCAACTCTGTTTAATACATGACCCGATTGACACGATTTTCCCCCAAAAAAGCCACCTAGTGTATATACCGACCAGACAGTGCACACTGCACGGCGGTTTAGTGCATAACTTCCGTCGATGTTTTGAATCTAACTACTCCTATAAAAACAATGCATAAAAATATGACCGCTATCCTGATTACTTTCTTCATACTATCCACTATCCTTCTAATAAACACTTAATAAGTGGTTTTGCATATTCACTGGAAGTAATATCATAGGAACTTTTTATTGCCTGTGCAAAACCTTCTTCTGCGCTGTCCTTATCCTTCTTTTTATCCATCACTTTAGACATCATTTTCATAATTGTCCTATTCGAAAATGACATTTTTTCATAACAGATTCCACCTTGCATATAAAAATGAGGGATAGCTTGCAATTCTTCTGCTGACAGATTGTTCTTCCAAACCTCCTCAATCTCCTTTGTGGCTTCATTAGGCGTTCCACCTGTTGCAAACAGAATAAACCTGTTCGCTGATCTCTTTTCAAATATCTCTTTCGCTTTTTTATATCCATTTATCATTCCTGCATACAACCCGCCACCATAAACAACCACATCATATCCAGACATTATTTCAGCTGTAACTTCCTTAAAATCCATCAGATTGCCATCTACTTCTTTAGCAATGAATTCTGCATACCATTTTGTAAACCCTGTTTTACTTTTATAAATTATCAAAGCCTTCATCTCTTCTTCTCCTTAAATCAATTTTAAATTATCCTCAATCTGCACAATGGTCTGTATAGTAGTCTGTAACTGATCCTCAGACACTCCTTCAAACATTTTTTTCAAAAGCGTCATACTCATTTCATCGTTTTTCTCACAAAAATCTTGGCAATATGACGTAAGTTCAATCCGTTGCTTCCTCTTATCCTGTTCATCCACAGAAATAATTACAAACCCTTTCTTCTCCAGTTTCAACAGTATTTGTTTCACATTCTGATGAGAGCTACCCATGATTTCCGCTAACTCCTTAACTGTAGGAGGCGTTTTGCACAAGTTGATACATATGATTGCAAAAAACTGTTTCCAACTAATTTCTTTCATAGTACTGTCCGCCATTGCCTGAAATCTGTTCTCAAAGGCACTTAGCAATCCCAACAGAAAATAGGATGATTCAATGCCTGTAAAATTCACTTTATCACTTCTAATTACTTCCTTTAAATTCATTATGTCCTCCGATATGTAACATATTACTTTATTTAAGGTAACACATTACCTATCTTTTGTCTATAGAAAAAGACGGAATAAAATATCCGCCTTTAAGACAACAGTCAATTCATATTTGTTTAATTCCGAAAATTGAATTTTTAGTGTTTAGCTCTTTCCATTAAACATCTGACTTTTGTTATCAATTCATCATCCAATACATTGAGAAACGATTCAAAACTAATCTGAGACTTTGCTCTCATTACCTTTAATTGATTTGCATCAGCAATTTTCCTTTTAGCCTCACTTTTAGGATATCCACCTCCAAATGGTTCTGAAAATAATGCTTTTAACGTATCTT
>JAZQOZ010000103.1:0-4263 GCA_045628085.1 Oscillospiraceae bacterium
TGCAGCCGTCCCTAAAGGTTCTATCGGCACTCGCACAGGCTTTAGAAGTACCACAGGAAGAGTTGATGAAGTATGCTGGATACATTCCATCTGACGATACTCCGGCTATTGATCGTGTCTTTCCCGGACTGAAAACTGAAAAGCAGAAGGAAACCGTAGGAAAAATAGTAGATGGACTTTCCAGAAATTCTGATCTCGCTGATGAGGATTTAGACGACCTATATAGACAGGTGGAGATGTTCATAGATTATGCAAGAAAGAAAAAGGATACCGAATAAACCGAGATTCGATTATGTAACAAAGAAAGCATATGAGTTGCTTTTTGAACTGGGATACGATAAGTTCCCGATTACCGCAGAACAGGTCTTGGAAGACCTATCTGATTTTATTGTATGTCTGCCGTGGTCGAAGGCGCGTGAAGTGCTGAATTCGGATGATCCATTCCATCTTCATGAGACGAAGGCTGACGCACGATCTATCAAGCGTCGGGATTGCGATACATATTTTATAGTATATGACGATTATTCAGGTTCAGTAGAAAGAACAAACTGGACTATCCTTCACGAAATCGGTCATATTCTGCTTGGGCATCTTGATGACTTTGGTGTAACCTCTCTTGATAGAAGCGGTTTGACATCGAAAGCATACGGCGTTCTTGAAGTTGAGACAAATTGGTTCGTTGCAGAATTCCTGATGCCGACACCTGTTATCAGAAGTTTAGGCAGATTAAGCGCAGATAAAATCGCGCTGATATTTGGTGTTTCAGATGAAGCGTCAAATAAAAAGTATGAGCGCGTTTATGAGAAGCCTTATGTACCAACACAGTATGATGAAAAACTGGTTCGACACTTTTACCGCTTTATAACAAAAGGCATTTTCGATACCATTTATCATAGAATACACAGCTTATTTGGCGTGTTCTGGACACATAGGGCTGACAGTGTATGCCTCCGCTGTGATGCTTGTAAATCATATATCAAAGATCCACGAGCTAAATACTGTTTTCATTGCGGCAGTCTTATAAAAACTGAGCCATATGTATTCCCTATGGGGAATACCATCTCAAATGACGATACAGTTATCACTCATCCCTTCATTCCGCATAGAGCTACATGGGAGGATAAGAACGTCGACAGAAGCCGTGTTGGTTTTTGTCCCAATTGCTTAAATCAGGAATTAGAAGAAGATGCGGATTACTGTTCTATTTGCGGAGCCTCTGTTCATAACGAATGCACCGTAGAACATATTGACCTGCCGTTAGACTCTTCATTCTGCCCTTCCTGTGGCGCACCTGCTTCCATAAGAAACGTGTATAGTGGAATGGAAAACCGCCTTCACGCTATCGAAAACTGGACAAGCCCTCAATTTGAAGACTACCTCGAATATGAGCATTGGCAGTATATGAAAATGAAAATAGCCACAAGCGCAGCTTTCTACGGTTCCGCTGTTATTCCTGCACTTTTTTATACAAACGCCTTTCTCGATGATGATGACAATCTCATCATCATAACCGATACACAAAGTGCAGTAGATGAGATCACCAAGAACAGCGACAAACTTACGAGAATAATTGAACGCTACGGTTCAATAGAGCCGAGTATTGTATCGGTAAAACTGATAGAAACGACATAAAGCTTCACCTTCGGAGGTGTTGTAAATGATATATTCAGACGGAGTCCCAATGGACGATAATGGGCGTGTACGTTACTGCCCGCGCTGCCAGAATCAGGAACTTGATCCCGATTCCGAATACTGCCAAATCTGTGGCTTGACCTTATATAACACTTGTGTCGGCGATTGGCAGGATAATCATAAGAATAAAAGCAATGCCCGCTTCTGCAGAATTTGCGGGCTTCCGACCATATACAATCAGCAAAACATCCTACAGCCGTACTCAGTAATTCTGAAGCACGGTTTAACGCCAGCCCCTCCGCTTCAAGATCCCGATGACATTTATGATAGATACATCGAAATGTCCATTGTGACTGGTAATTCATTGGTGACTGCAGAAGATATGCAGGAGTTTTCCGAAATCATGAATGAAGACGAGGAAGAAGTGGTAGCTGTAGGTTCAGATATACCATTCTAAAAAATGAAGGTGAGAAAATCAATGGCAAAAGAGAAAACACAAGCGGTTTCAAGCAAGGAAACAACAAGCCAACAGTTGTTCTCTCATCTGTTTGAAGCCTGTAATATCATGAGAGGTCCGATCAATCAGGATGAATATAAAAGCTATGTTACACCGATCTTGTTCTTCAAACGTATTTCCGATGTGTACGATGAAGAAACACAGATCGCATTAGAAGAATCCGATGGTGATGAAGAATATGCTGCTTTCCCGGAGAACCACAGCTTCGTAATCCCGGAAGGCTGTCATTGGAATGATGTTCGTGAGGCGCATGAAAATATCGGTGTCGCTATCGTAAAAGCCATGACTGGCATTGAGAGAGCAAATCCGGATACGCTTAGCGGCGTTTTCTCCAGCTTCGATGACGCAAACTGGACAGACAAAGGCAAGCTCTCCGACGAACGTCTGAAGAACCTTGTCGAGCATATGTCCAAAATTAAGCTTGGCAACCAGAATTATTCCGATGATGTCATGGGCGACAGCTACGAATATCTGATTAAGAAGTTCGCCGACCTCTCTAAAAAGAATGCCGGAGAATTCTATACACCACGTCCTATCGTCAAGCTGATGGTTCAGCTTCTCGCTCCAAAGGCAGGAGATTTTGTATATGACGGAGCCTGCGGAACCGGAGGTATGCTCATCGAGGCAATCCGATACATTGGAAACGATCAGCTTACATACGGTAAGATTTTCGGTCAGGAGAAGAATCTGGCAACCTCAGCAATTGCCCGAATGAACCTATTTCTGCATGGTGCAAAAGATGTACAGATCGTGCAGGGTGATACGCTGCGTTTGCCTGCATTCTTGGAAGCGGGACAGCTTCGCACATTTGACTGCGTCATTGCCAATCCGCCGTTCTCCCTCAAAAACTGGGGCGCAGATCAGTTTTCATCTGACATTTACGGCAGAAATATGTGGGGATCACCGACAGATTCCAATGCCGATTTTGCATGGTTGCAGCATATGATCTGCTCTATGGATAAGAAGAACGGTCGCTGCGCTATTGTTCTGCCGCAGGGCGTTTTGTTCCGTAGCGGTAAGGAAGGCGATATTCGTAAGAAGCTCGTAGATTCCGATAAGCTGGAGTGTATCATCACGCTGGTCGGTGGCGTATTCTACAGTACGGGAGTGACTGCCTGTATCCTTGTGATGAATAATAACAAGCCCAGCAACCATATTGGAAGAGTATGCATGATTGACGCTTCCAACATCTATACACCACAGCGTGCTCAGAACATCATGACCGAAGAGGATATTCAGAAGGTTTTCACGCTGTACACTAATTATGAAGATGTCATTGAGCAGGTTAAAATCGTGACGCTGGACGATATTCGCCAGAAAGATTATACCCTCGCTATCAATAATTACATCGAAAAGAAAGAAGCAGAAACTGTGCCGCCGGAGGAAGTGCGCCGACAGTATTTCGCTGCATTGCAGGAAGTCAAAGATGCAGAGGAAGCTATGAAGCGTCTGCTTGTGGAAGGAGGCTACATCAGTGAGTAATCGAATCACAATAGAGGAACTGCAATCCTACCTCTGGAACTCCGCCGTCCTGCTCCGCACGAGCATTGATGCCGGAGCCTACAAGCAGTACATTTTTCCGTTGCTGTTTTTCAAGCGCATCTGCGATGTGTATGACGAGGAGTGCGTACAGATTTTAGAGGAATATGATGGCGATGAGGAAGCCCTTGAATGGGAGGAAAATCATCGCTTCAATGTCCCGAAGGGCGCACACTGGAAAGATGTTCGTGCTGTATCCGAGAATATTGGAACAGCTATTGTTAAGGCGTTCCGTGCCATTGAGAACGCCAATTCCGACAAGCTGCAAGGCGTATTCGGCGATGGCGCATGGACAAATAAGAACCGTCTTCCGGATCGCCTGCTGAAAGACCTGATCGAGCATTTCAGCTCGAAAACGCTGTCCATTGAGAATTGTCCGGAGGACGAGCTTGGACAGGGATACGAATATCTCATCAAGAAGTTCGCCGATGACAGCGGTCATACAGCGCAGGAATTCTACACGAACCGCACGGTCGTACACCTCATGACCGAGATGCTGAAACCGGAGTCCGGCGAATCCATCTACGATCCCACTTGCGGCAGCGCCGGTATGCTGATCTCTGCTATCGCATACC
>JAZQOZ010000104.1:0-13256 GCA_045628085.1 Oscillospiraceae bacterium
ACTTGACATTTCCTGCTGAAAATGCTATAATCCGATCATAGAAGCAATATGAAGAATTGTGACAAACGGAGGAACGATATGTTGATGAAACGAGATATTTGCTCAGTGCAGTGAAAGCTGACAGCAGACTGTGCTGAGTAATATATGTTGTCGGTGACTGCACTTTAAACGGAGTTTATCATCTATTTATAAAGGAGCAGTTATTATGGAAAATGAAGAATTCAGAAAATACTGGGAATCAGAAGAAAAAAAGGCCGTCATGAGCGGCTGGGATTTCAGCCATATCAAAGACAGATACCGCATAGGTGAACTGCCGTGGGATCTGACCGAAATGATACGCCGGTACATGAAAGATGCTGACAGACTTCTTGATATCGACACAGGCGGCGGCGAATTTCTGCTTTCCCTCGGTCACGATCCGCGGCTGACAAGTGCGACGGAGGGATGGAAACCGAATGTTGAACTGTGTCAGAAAAAGCTGACCGGACTGGGCATTGTTTTTCATGAAATGACTGATTATTCGGCAATGCCGTTTGAGAATGAACAATTCGATATCGTGACAGACCGTCACGGTTCCTATGATGCAGATGAAATATTCCGTGTTCTGAAGCACGGCGGCAAATTCATTACGCAGCAGGTCGGTGACCGAAATGACAGAGAACTTGTGGAACTGCTTTTACCTGATGCCGGAATGCAGTTTTCGGGAAATAATCTTGCTGTTCAGTCGGAGATTTTCAGAAACGCAGGTTTTGAAATCGTCGGGCAGGACGAAGTATTCTGTCCGATTGAATTCTATGATATCGGTGCGCTTGTATGGTTCGCCAGAATAATCGAATGGGAATTTGTGGGATTCTCTGTTGAAAAATGTTTTGACCGGCTGCTTGAAGCGGAAAGAATATTGCAGAAAAAAGGTGTTGTTTCCGGCAGGATCCACCGTTTCTGCTTTACAGCGGTGAAACCGTGAATGATCAGATATGCACAGGCTCACTTCGGTGAGCCTGCTGCTGTAAAGGGACGCAGGACGATCGGCGGGAAGAAGCCCTGTCTTTCCCGTATCTTTTTCAGCCGCGCAGGGCGCGGTGCCGTTACCGCTTCCCGGTTCTACGGGCGTGCAAAAACAGGCCGCGCAGGGCGCGGTGCCGTTACCGCTTCCCGGTTCTGCGGGCGTGCAAAAACAGGGATCCTGAGCGTTTCACATAGGCATAAGAACAAGGGCACCCCTATGCATGACCTTATTGACAAGCTGTGCGGACAATGTCCGCATCCGGTTTTGCGCCTATATGGTATTCCTGTTGCTTTTTTCAGTCTCACCCATTGCAATTCCCTTTATAATATGATATAATAGTAGGGATAGGATACCGGAGTCCATTGTCCGGAATGATTTGAAAGGAGGGGTACAGTCTGCGCATTGCAGATTGTATCACAGGAATTATGCTGAATACCCAGAATACACCCTCGCCGGATACCTATTTCGGCTGCAACGTATTCAATGAAACTGTCATGCGGAACTGCCTGCCGAAAAAGGTTTTTGAAGCAGTCATGTGTACGCGCAAAATGGGAACACCGCTGCCGAAGGATGCCGCCGATTCTGTCGCAAACGCTATGAGAGAATGGGCAGTCGCCAACGGCTGCACACACTTTACACACTGGTTCCAGCCGATGACCGGCGTGACCGCAGAAAAGCATGATGCTTTCCTTACCCCCGTTGCCGGCGGTGTCATCCTCGACTTTTCCGGCAAAGAACTGATAAAAGGCGAATCAGATGCGTCCTCGTTCCCGTCCGGCGGTCTGCGTGCGACCTTTGAAGCACGCGGCTATACTGCATGGGATCCGACCTCGGATGCGTTCATCAAAGACCGTACACTCTGCATCCCGACCGGTTTCGTTTCCTATACCGGTGAAGTGCTTGATAAGAAAACACCGCTGCTCCGTTCGATGGAAGCCGTCAGCCGCGCAAGCGTCCGGATGCTCCGTCTGTTCGGAAACGACAAGGTTCAGCGCGTCATGACAAATGTCGGTCCGGAGCAGGAATATTTCCTCATCGACAAGGAAAGCTACGATGCCCGTGAAGACCTCATCCTGACCGGCAGAACCCTGTTCGGTGCAAAGCCGCCGAAGGGCGAAGAAATGGACGATCACTATTTCGGCAATCTGACACAGCGTGTTTCGGATTTCATGCGGGAAGTCGATGAGGAACTCTGGAAGCTCGGCATCTACGCAAAAACCGAACATAACGAAGTCGCTCCGGCACAGCATGAGCTTGCTCCGGTCTATACGACTTCCAATATCGCTGCCGACCACAATCAGCTCACAATGGAACTGATGAAGAAAACCGCGCTCAAGCACGGTCTTGTCTGCCTGCTGCACGAAAAGCCGTTTGCAGGCATCAGCGGCTCCGGCAAGCACAATAACTGGTCGCTCTCCACCGATGACGGTCAGAATCTGCTCGATCCCGGCGATACACCGCAGGATAATATGCAGTTTTTGCTGGTTCTCTGCGCATTTCTCAAAGGTGTGCGCGAATATGCACCGCTGATCCGCATTTCCTCGGCATCTGCCGGAAATGACTGCCGTCTGGGCGGCAATGAAGCACCGCCGACCGTGATCTCAGTCTTTGTCGGAGATGATCTTCAGCGCGTTCTTGACGCGATCGAACAGGGCAAGCCCCTCGATGACAACGGCAAGGAACGCTTCAATCTCGGCGTGGATGCGATGCCGCAGTTCCGCAAGGATACCACCGACCGCAACCGTACTTCTCCGATGGCTTTCACCGGAAACAAATTCGAGTTCCGTATGCTCGGCGCGGGCGATTCGATCTCCTGCTTCAATTTTGTCATGAACACGATCTTCGCGCATGAGATCACCCAATTCTGCGATGAACTCGAAAAGGCAGAGGACTTCCAGACTGCACTGCATGATCTGCTCGTCCGCACGATCCGCGAAAATAAAGACATCATCTTCAACGGCAACGGTTACGGTGATGCGTGGGCTGCCGAATGCAAGCGCCGCGGTCTGCCGGATTATCCTTCCACCGTGGAAGCGCTGATGCAGTATGACCGTCCGGAATTTGTTGCGATCTTCGAGGAAATGAACGTCCTCAATAAGGCGGAGATCACCTCACGCAAGGAGATCCTGCTCGATAATTACAGCAAAACTGTCGGCATTGAGGCAAAAACAATGCTCGACATTGCACGCAAAAAGATCCTGCCCGTCTGTATTTCGTATACCAAACAGCTTTGTGAAGCGATCGCCGTAAAGGAACAGCTTTCTCCGATGCTCCGGATCAGCGCAGCAGTCGAGGATGCACTTGCCGCACAGATCAGTGATCTGACAGCCGGATTATATGATGCCATTGAAGATCTGCGCGAAACGATCCAGCTCGCTGCAGGTGCAGACGGCGTACAGGCAACGGCAGAAACATACCGCAGAAAGGTCATTCCGGCAATGGAGCGTCTGCGTTCGACTGCCGATGCGCTCGAAGTCCTGATCCCGCAGGAACAGTGGCCGTTCCCTGCATATTCCGAGATCCTCTATAATATCTGATGTCCGATCCTGTTTCTGATACCGGACTGCGGCAGATCATTCTGAAACTGCTGCCGTGGTTCAATGAAAATCAGCGCGATCTGCCGTGGCGCAAAGACCGTGAACCGTATCATGTATGGCTCTCGGAGATCATGCTCCAGCAAACCAGAGTGGAAGCGGTCAAACCGTATTATGCACGGTTTCTCGCCGCACTCCCCGATATCCGTTCGCTCAGCGAATGCAGTCATGACACGCTGATGAAGCTCTGGGAAGGTCTTGGCTATTACAGCCGCGCCCGGAATCTCCAAAAGGCGGCACAGCAGATATGCACACAGTATGGCGGAGAATTTCCGCGCACCTACAATGAAATTCATGTACTTGCCGGCATCGGCGACTATACTGCCGGCGCGATTTCCTCGATCTGCTTTGATCTGCCCGAACCTGCCGTTGACGGCAATGTTCTGCGTGTATATACGCGGCTGCTTGCGGATGCACGATGCACCGATGAACCGGCAGTCAGACGGAATATCCGTGATGTTCTCCGGCAGGTCTATGCCGCATCCGGTCAGGGTACACGCGGTACACTGACACAGGCACTCATGGAGCTTGGCGCAACCGTCTGCGTCCCGAACGGTACACCGCACTGCGATGTCTGTCCCCTGCGTGCGGACTGTGCGGCATTCCGCACGGGTACTGTCAGCGAATATCCGGTTCGGAAAACAAAAAAGCCGCGCAGGATCGAAGAATATACCGTCTATATCCTGCAATGCGGCGATCGGATCGCTTTGCAGAAACGTCCGGACAGCGGATTGCTCGCAGGACTCTGGGAACTGCCGCATCTGGACGGTACACGGGATGCACAGACGGCACTCGACAGCGCGGCGATTTTTCAAGCCGGTACGGCGGAGATCATTTCCCTGCGCAAATGCGTCCATATTTTCACACATATTGAATGGCACATGACAGCGGTACATCTGCTTGTCACCGGAATGCCCGATCGTTTTACATGGGTGACACCGGAACAGCTTGCGGCAGATACAGCACTCCCGACAGCGTTCCGTATCTGTCTGCCCACAGCATAAACCATATCCATCCATCGTTTCTACATCATTTGTATTCAGACAAAAGGAGGCTTTTCTTATGCCACATTCATCAGGCGGAGGTTCACACGGCGGCGGCAGTCACGGCGGATCGCACAGCAGCAGAGGCGGCCGCGGCGGCTCATCTCTTCCGCGCATCAGCCGAACTCACTATCCCGGCGCACACCGTTACCGGTATTATCGGCACGGCACTTATCGTTATGTCTATTCAGCAAGAAAAGGCAAACTGTTTCATCCTGCACGACTGCTCCTCGGTTTTTTCTATATTCCGTTTCTGGCCGGCATCGTTCCGGATCTGATCTCTCCGTTTGCCAAGCGAATGCAGAGTTACGATACGCAAATCATTATCAAAGACGAAGCCCATGTTCTCGAAGCGGACAACAGCCTTGAAAATGCCTTATCCGCATTTTATGACAAAACGAAGATCACACCCGCCGTCATTACCGTCAATAACGAAACATGGCAGTCGAATTACGGCACTCTGGAATCCTATGCCTATAACAGATATCTCGCCGAATTCGATGATGAGATGCACTGGCTGATCGTCTATTCAGAGCCGAAAGAAGGTGCTGATCCGAACGGCTATGTTGACTGGTACTGGGAAGGAATGCAGGGTGATGATACCGATGATGTCCTGACAACATCCGTCACCGGCAGATTCAATCAGCAGTTTCAGGGCAGCCTTGAAACAAATAACAAGAAAATCGCCGAAAATCTTGCGCATTCATTCCAGCTCGCAACACAGCTTGCAAAAGAACCGGGCATCTTTCCGCCTAAGGAACAAGTATTGCCCCCGCTTTTTATACTGGCGTTCCTTTGCCTTCACGCATATTTTATGCTCGGTCTGAATGAACTGAAATACATTCATGCGGAATATGATCCGGAAGATCCCCAGGGATTATCTTCCGCGTCCCAGCGTTCAGACGGTTCACAGCCATCGTATACCACACAGCAGTCATTCGGTACACAGCAACCGTTCGGCTCACAGCAGCCGTTCGGTACACAGCAGCAATTCACAAAGCAGCTGCCGTTTGATTCACCGAATTATGTCAGCCGGTCGGAATCTGCACCGGAACCTGAAATGCAGTCACTGGAAACAATGCCGGGACCGAATGTGATACCGAAACCGACATCCGCAGAGTGGGCGAATCCGCAGGCTTTCATGGATCTGCCGGATCCGCAGTCACAGACATTCCTGAATCTGCCGGATACACAGCCGCAGACATATCCAAGCTTACAGGCTGCACAGCCGCAGACATATCCAAGTTTGCAGACTGCACAGCCGCAGACATATCCAAGTTCGCAGACTGCACAGCCGCAGTCATATCCAAGCTCACAGGCTGCACAGCCGCAGTCATTCGCACAGCCGGAACTGCAAGTGCCGCCGGAAGTCAAAATGCCGCCGGAAGTCCGCCTGCATTCACAGGAATCGCCAAGACCGCAAACGACCTGCCCCTACTGCGGCACAACATTCTATCAGGGTGTCAAATACTGTCCCGGATGCGGCATTTCTCAGATTGATCTTTCCAAGGATAATCCATTCGGATGATCTGAAAGATATTATTACAGAAAGGATGTAATCCCCATGACTTATAAAGAGGAATTTATCAAATTTATGACCGAATGCGGTGTTCTGACATTCGGAGACTTCACGCTGAAATCCGGCAGAAAAGCGCCGTATTTCGTCAATACCGGCAATTATAAGACCGGCAGACAGCTCTGCCGTCTGGGTGAATATTATGCCGCCTGTATGCAGGAGCACGGTCTGAAAGCCGATGTGCTGTTCGGGCCGGCATATAAGGGCATTCCGCTTGCAGCGGCGGCTTCTGTTGCACTCTGGAAGGATCACGGCATCGAAGTCGGATATGCGTATGACCGCAAAGAGGTCAAGGATCACGGTGAGGGCGGCATGATCGTCGGCTCAAAGCTCACTGACGGCACAAAGGTCGTTCTGATCGAAGATGTCATGACATCCGGCAAAGCATTGCGTGAGGTTTATCCGAAGCTGAAATCCGTTGCTGATGTGGATATCGCCGGCATGATCATCACCGTAGACAGACAGGAAAAGGGCTTGCAGAGCGAGAAATCCGCTGTGCAGGAAGTCAAAGAAAAATTCGGCATTGATGTTTATTCGATCGTCACAGTCAGCGATATCATCGCCGCGATCGAAAACGGTGTTGTTGACGGAAAATCCTATCTGCCGCAAATGCTTGCATACCGTGAACAGTACGGTGTATAATTTTCCCGCATAAAATGAAGCGCGAAGCAGTATATCAAGCTGCTCCGCGCTTTAGCTTGTCGATATAGTCTTATTGTAGCCATATACGCCTTACAATAGAAGAACGAATGATAGAAAATGGGGGAAGATGCCCCATGCTGGGTGTCTTCCCCCAAGCCCCTATCTTCCCGTGCTGGAAGTCAAGGGGAATTTCGCCCATTGCGATGGGCGCCCAAAGGCTCTGCCTTTGGAAACCGCAAGCCTTTGAAAAGGCTTGACCGAAACTTTTATTTTTGCTCGTCACAGGTTTCTCGACAAGCGAAAGCGCGAAGCAGTATATCAAGCTGCTTTGCGCTTTTTCTGTATTTGCAGAAAAGAACAAAGTCCCCGAATCACCGGAGACTCTGTTCTTGTGAGAAAGGTGGTTTTATCATGCTTTTGAAAGATTATTGAGGATCAGAAAGACGAAATGAGCTTCGAGATAAATTTCAGGATCGCAATGACATCCTCACTGCCCGGAGCGCCGTTTTTATCGACATCGGCATTTTTCAAGCCCTGCTCGGAGATCTTTGCAGTGCTGTCCTCAGCGATCAGGCGTGCAAGCAGAACAGCATCCGAAACATCAATGGTTTTATCCTCATTGACATCACCCAATACGACATTGCCGGAAGAAGAATTGTTCTTGGTCGTGGTAGTGGTCTGCTGCTTTGTATCCGTTTTTTCCGGTTCATCGCCGACCTCATAAACTGCCTCAATGCTGACATTTGTACCATTGGCAGTCAGATAAGCCGTTGAGGAAGTATCCGTTGTGCTGTTGGTAAACTCGCCGCCGCTGATCTTCCAGCTTACGAAATGATATCCGTCTGCCGGCTTTGCTTTCAGCTTCAGAACGGTATTCTGCGGATATGTGCCGCTCCAGTCCTTGCTGAGTGTCAGCGTATTGAATTTGATATCGCCCTTTGAACCGGCGCTCTTGACGGAAACCGTCATATTTTCGCCGGAAATCTGATTGCCAAGCGCATTCTTGACCTGCTGACGCGCATTCTCTGCACGGCTCTGCCAGAATGTATTGATCGTATTCATTTCATTATTGAATGCACTTGCATAATCGGTCTGCTGTCCCTGCTGACCGGGCTGCTGACCGGGCTGATTCGGATCGCCGGGAGCCTGTTCAGCCGGCTGCTGATTCCAGCCGAAACCGCCCTGCTGGCTCCAGTCAAAAGCGCCCTGCTGGTTGGGATCCTGTCCCTGCTGTCCCCAGTTAAAACCGCCCTGCTG
The DNA here is from genome assembly GCA_045628085.1 of Oscillospiraceae bacterium. GTDB lineage: Bacteria > Bacillota > Clostridia > Oscillospirales > Ruminococcaceae > Firm-04. The sequence continues at coordinate 8,119 of JAZQOZ010000104.1, forward strand.
ATTGGGATCCTGTCCCTGCTGATTCCAGTCAAAGCCGCCCTGCTGGTTGGGATCCTGTCCCTGCTGTCCCCAATCGAAACCGCCGCCGGGATTATTCCAGTCAAAGCCGCCGCCCGGATTGTTCCAGTCGAAGCCGCCGCCCGGCCATCCGCCTGAACTTGAACCGTAGGAGAAGCGCTTATAGGTTTCGATCATCGAATCCGTATAGGCTGTTTGCAGCTCCGACAGACGCGGAAGAACAACATCGGAACGATAATTCTCATTGCAGAGATCGTAATATGCGCGGACAAACCGCATACAGAAATCTTCATTCTGAAGCAGTCCGAAGAACAGCTTGCTGATCCAGCAGTTCTTGCGGCGAAGCGTATCAATAATACTGGAATTTGCATTGCTCTGACCGTACAAGCCCTGTCCGTATTCGGTATCAAAGAGGATAAAGCGCCACTGTCCGTCAGCATATTTCTTGCTCTCGTCGATCGTTTCGGTTTTCCAGAGTGCATAGTTATTATCGCCGAAATCGGAATTACCGAGCATGATCTCAGTCGCCATATACTGTGCAAAGCTGTCGAGATCGAGCAGTTCACGGAACTTGTCATAGGTTGCCGCATCCGTATAATTTGCGGAATTTGCAAGTGATTTCAGGGCTTCATAATCCGCCCAGCCCTGCTCCGAACCGTCAGAAAGCTCATCGGTCTTGATCATGCAGACAGATTCTTCCTTGACCTTGTAGTGATCGGAAATATACTCCTTGCCGAGCTTTTCAACGATGTTGTATGTGCCCCAGAATTCGCCGTCAATGAATACGACGCATTCGGTCTGTGCCTGTGTACCGAAATCCTTATCCGGCACCATTTCCTGATTCAGGCGGTCACGGATCTTTGTTTTATCATCATTGCCGCCGTTGCGGAGCGTGATCTTATCAAAGGAATCAATGACCTCGCCCTTATGGTTTGTCAGTTTGCCGTTGAAGAAATCATATTTCAGCTTCGGCGTGCCGTATTCCGTTCTTGCATAGAGATTAAAGCTCTTCTGCGATGCGGAACGTGTTGCAGCACCGTGCATACGGATGCCGACACCGGCGTTATAGGTTGCCTGTCCCTGCTCAAAAACAGTGATCTGCGCCGGACGCTCCCACTCCTTGCCATCCTGTGTATAGTTGGCAGGATGCGACCATGACTCCATCATATTGCCCTGAGAAGTTGCATAGATCTTGCCCTTGACATAGATGCCGGTATCATAATCAAAGAGATTATCCGGATCGGTCACAAGCGAAATGACGCGCATTTTCTTCTCGATATCATTCGAGGAGTAGCCGATAAAGTACGTATTTGTGACAACATTACTCTTATTGCCCTGTGCATCGACTGCAACCGCACGAATGATCATTGCCTTGCGGACAGGCTCGGAAGGTGCTTTATAACCGTCTGCAATATCGGTGATCGCGGCATAGACATCCGGCTCGGATGATTTGTCATAGATCCGGATCGAACCGGAAGCTCTCTCGGAGCTTGTATCCGGATCGCTGCCGTCCGTTGTATAATAAACGGTGCAGCCCTGATCGGCGGTGATCGTCAGATCGAAGCCGGAATCATAGAAGCCGCTGCCTTTGGAAAACTGCGGTGCCGATACAACAAGTTTTTGTGTTGCATTGGACGGATTTGCTTTGCCTGCGGAAAGCTCCGATACAACGGCAAACTGACTGCTGCCGTCCGGCACTCTTGCATAAGCCGTATCATCTTCCATCGGCGGCAGTTCAATGGACTCAACCACATTACCGCCTGCATCCGAGAAAATGACCGTTTCGCCGTCTTTGGAAAGTCCGAATTCTGCGCCGGCGACTCCGCTGCCTGACTTGACACCGCAGTAAACGGTCAGATAGCCGTTTGCAGGGATCACTGTACCGTCCGGGATCACATAGAGGCGCGGCTGTGAAGCATCATCGGAAAGCGCATATCCGCCGACGGATGCAGCACTGCTGCCGGTATTATACAGTTCAATATAATCATAGAACTGACCGTCCGGAGCAGCGAGCTTTGTATTTTTGGTGCAGATCTCATTGACAACAACATTTCCTGCTGCCAATACGGATACAGACGGCATCGCCGAGAGTGTGCCCGCAGCGAGCATCAGGCTCAGGCACGCTGCCGAAACACGAAACATTTTCTTTTTCATTTCATATCCTCCTTTTCATGCAGATGAAATATCCCCCACTATGTATTCTTTCAGTCATAGTATGACAGAACAACCTTAAATGGAACTGAAACATACCCAGATACGCAAAAAAATCCGGCAGAAAAATACTGCCGGATCTTTGGATCAGAATTGATTGGCACGCTGCTTTTCAAGAAGCGCCTGAATTTTATCATGCGGATTGATCACAGTCGTAATGGATACATCATGATTGATCGCGGCAATAAAATATGCAGCGTACTTGGATACATCGACCTCATGGAACCACGGACGCTCCAGAAGCTCCGGCATCCGATAGGTCAGATTCGTACCGAAAACGGCATCCAGTGTGCCGTTGGCGTATGCCTTGTCGAATTTTTCAAGTCCGTGTGTAAACAGACCGTAGGTCGCATAGGCGATCGTGCGTGCAGCGCCGCGGGATTTCAGATTTTCTCCGAGATCGAGCATCGAGCCGCCGGATGCAATGATATCATCTGCAACAAAAACGGTCTTGCCTTCCACAGGATTGCCGAGATATTCATGAGCAACGATCGGGTTTTTGCCGTCCACAACGTGTGCATAATCTCTGCGCTTATAGAACATACCGAGATTGACGCCGAGCATGGTGGCGTAATACATATTTCTGTCGAGTGCGCCCTCATCCGGCGAAATGACCATGAATTTTTCCGGCGACATATCGAGATCGGGGAAAGTTTTGAGCATGGTCTTGAGTACCTGATAGGACGGGATCACATTGTCAATGCCCATCAGCGGAACGGCATTGTTGACGCGCGGATCATGCGCATCAAATGTAATGATATTGTCAACGCCCATTGCCTGAAGTTCCTGCAAAGCGCAGGCGCAGTCAAGCGATTCGCGGTAGTTTCTGCGATGCTGTCTGCCGCCGTAGAGCAGCGGCATAATGATGTTCAGGCGATGTGCCTTGCCGGATGCAGCCTGAATGATACGCTTCAGATCCTGATAGTGATCATCCGGTGACATCGAATTCACGCGATCGAACATTTTGTATTTGATGCTGTAATTACCGACATCAACCACAATAAACAGATCCAGACCGCGGATCGTGGACTTGATCAGTCCCTTTCCGTCTCCGGAAGCGAAACGCGGGCATTCACATTCGATCAGGTAGCTTTCATCGGGGAAGCCGTTTTCATTTGCCCAGGCAACCAGATAGCTGTTGATCTTCTCAGCAAGCTGTTCCGCACCGGGCATTGCGATAATGCCAAGCGGCGCGACACTTTTCCGGTTGTGATAAAGTTCATCTGTGGCAGCGGCAGCACTCATAATCCGATACATCCTTTCTTTGACACGCTTTTTTACGCAGTGTCTTTCTGTTTATTTGCAGAAGCATTCGATATAGCGGTCAATATCCGCCCGAATGATCTCCCTTGCCAGATTTGCGTCGCCGAACTCATCCACGGCAGTCGATTTCTTTTCCAGCTCCTTATAAACGGAGAAGAAATGCACCATTTCCTCGACAATATGCGGCGGCAGATCGGAAATATCCGTATATGCATTATAATTCGGATCATCGAACGGGATCGCAATGATCTTGTCATCGCGGTGTCCCTGATCCAGCATACGAATGACGCCGATCGGATAGCAGTGAACCAGCGTCATCGGAAAGAGCGTTTCGGAGCAAAGCACAAGCACATCCAGCGGATCGTTGTCATCCGCATAGGTACGCGGGATCAGACCGTAATTGGCAGGATAGTGCGTTGACGTATGCAGGATGCGGTCAAGCTGAATCAGACCGGTCTCCTTATCAAGCTCATATTTATTTTTGCTTCCCTTGGGGATCTCAATAACTGCGACAAAATCATCCGGCGTGATACGCTTGGGGTTAATTTTGTGCCAGATATTCATACAATCAGCCTTCTTTTCTGAAAAAAATCGGCATAACCGTCTTTCTGTTTTTCAGTATATCATAAATCGCCGTGAAAGTCAATCAGCATTCAGATTTTTGTGATTTTGTATGAATATTCGCCGGCAATGCAAGTTTCATTTGCTTTTGGCGGACAGAGAAACGGTTTCCGGGCGTTTCACAGGAGCATGGCAATATTGCTGAATTTCAAGCTGTATTTATATCTTCACTTGGTACTTTTCACCCTGCACATACACTGAAAAGTGAAAAGTGAAATGTTGCGGCAAAATAGTTCTATATTGTGTATTTGGGCTACTATTCTTTGATGAAATCACGGCGATATAGCCAAAGTTCAGACAGTAATCGCTCTTTCGTTTGGCAGTTTTCACCCTGCACATACACTGAAAAGTGAAAAGTGAAAAGTGGAATGTTGCGGCAATATTGTTTTATTCATTGAATATGGTTTGCTGTTGGATTTGATTTACTGTTCTTTATTTTTTATTCCGACGTTAAATGCAGTTGGGCGCGCAGCAGTTTATCACGGGAAGTCTTTGGGAATACCTATTTCCAATGCCATTTCCGCTGCTACAGATAGATTAGTATAGTATTTTTGCAATCCTGTTTTAACTGACATTTCAGAAATCTCTTTTAATACCTGTTGACATTTCTCCGGATAACAGTGATAAAGTAACCCAGCAGCATCATGGCGGTAAGATACATTGTCACTATCTAATAGTGGTAATAATTCATCTTGCCTTCCGGCATCAATTACCCTTCTTGCATATTTGCACATTATATCAAAATACTTATTGTACTGCCTTGAAGATTGTCCTTTTATTAATATTTCATCTCTTTTTTTCAAGGCTTCAACTACATACTCAACATCGTCTTTTTTCATTCTATTACACTACCTCATTTTACCACAGCAGTTTATCACGGGAAATCTTTGGGAATACCGTATTTTAAGTTGTCATGCGCAGATACACTAATCATGACTAAATGTTTTGGAAGTCCAGTTGGAACCGTCATATTAGATATTTCTTCAAGAACCTTTTTACATTGTTCAGGGTAAAAATTATAAAAG
>JAZQOZ010000105.1:0-2268 GCA_045628085.1 Oscillospiraceae bacterium
GCTATAGATATTATATCAGTTGGTTCGGAGTGCGGTCAATGATCGGTAAAGTGCGGTTCTGCTCCGGCAAGGTGCGGTCGAAAGTCCGGCAGCGTGCGGTTCTAAGTCCGTGTCAGTGCGGTTCTGGCGCCGGCATACACAACGAACAATACTTACCACCAACTTACCACCAACTTACCATCGTTTTCAAAGAATTCTGCATTGTTCTGTATTTCGACGAAAAGCAAAAAGTACGCAAAAAAGGTATTTGACGGGATTTGCAGATTCTCATGCAAACCATGATTTATTTCCCGACACTGAAGTCGATTGACTGACCGTAATATCCTTTAAAAAACAACCGCCTCTATGGTTTTTCTTCCATAGGGGCGGTTTTATATTTCGTTGATATGTGTCAAAAGGAGCCTCGTCAGGCGGAGAAATGCATCGGCGCGCTCCGGCTCACACTTTGCAAGCTCTGTCTCCATTGCACTCAGCGCCCGTTCGCGCTCGCTGATCTCATCCAGAATCAGGTAATCCAAACTGATTCCCAGTGCATTCGAGATCCTAACTGCTGTTTCCAGCGAGAGACTTTTTGTGCCACGCTCAATATGTGCGACATAGCTGACGGAGATATCACAACATTCTGCAAGCTGCTCCTGCGTCATGCCGAAATTTTTACGCCTTTCCTTGATTTTCTGCCCGATCAGTCTATAGTCGATTGTCTGCATTGCGCTCACTCCCTTCACCTATATTATACAATATGCACAAATAATTTGTAAATATTCTGTAGGTCATAACATTGACTTTTGGTATTGCTTATAGTATAATATTATCAATATAGCACAGATGTGCGGAAAGGGAGTGAAATAGTTTTTTTGATCGCCTACTGCTAACAAATAATATACCGGTAATGAGAAAGGATAATACGCATGGAAGATAAGAAATTACAATTATTCAAGTCAGAATTGTTTAGTAAGCATTTACCAGCCCTTAAAAATATCCACGAATCACTAAAGGACGATAAGTTTCTATCAATGTATGAGCGCATCATCACCCTATCATATATGCATCAATTTCCTAATAATATTACGAATAAAAGATTTATTGAGTATATTGAAACCTGCTTGAAATGGAATCATTCTTTTCTTGACTATTTTCTGAAATCAGATAACATCAGCAATTCACTAGAATATCTGATTGTCAATTATGGAACGGATGTTTTTTCAGAAGAATATATCAAAATAGCTCAAACGCGGCTTAACAACCGTTCCAGTTAAAAAGATAAAGGGGGAAAACAGGATGAAAAAGCGCATAAGTCTACTATTATGTTTATTACTTTCATTGACAATTACAGGTTGTGGAAATACTGCTTCAAGTAAAACATCAGAATCTCACGTTACAAGTGCTAATACTACTCAACAAACAGAAGAAACTTCAAAAGAAGTCAGCGAAACAGAAAACACAACAACTACTCAATCTGATATAACAGAAGAATCGTCGCAAGCAGAACAATCACCTTCAATAATAACAAATGAGGTCGATTATACGAAACTAAATAATCTAATCGCAGATACTACTGCTGATTGCGCCTTTGATTTTTCGCGCAATGAATACATTAATTCTATCACAACTAGATTACTAGACTGGGAGTTAGCTGCTGAAGATACATATAATGATTATGAAGTCTATATCTATGCAACATTTAATTCCGAAGATTCTTTTCTATATACAGAACAAAACGAGAAGATTGACCGTCTATTGTTATTCTATGAACAAAACGGAACAATAAAACATATCATATATTGGTACAGGCATTGCTACTGGCCGAGTTCTACAACGAAGCCTTATGATACTTATGCCTTACTAGCTCCATATACCGCTGGAATATATCGCTTTATGAGCGGAGAATCAGACCTGCTAAAAAGCGTGGATTATACCGATAGTATATATGCGCAGATAGAAACTCCATATGATCTTCTTGCACCGAATCAAAAAAGGATAGCGTTCGATCAAACTAATAAGTATGAATATCAGGTTGCATCCACAATTATTGAACAGGATGACGCCTGCTTGTTAATATCAAAGTCAGAATAATCTTTAATCAAGCCTCCGCATAATCTTTTGCGGAGGCTTAATATCATCGCGCAGAGATTACACAGATGTTACTTGACATTTTATCAGAAATAGGATATAATAATAGAAAACCATAACAGGAGGGATGGAAATGGTATTTCCAGCAACAGACGAAATCTACGCAGCCATGAAGGCTCACGACCTGAACTGCGGCAT
>JAZQOZ010000106.1:0-88539 GCA_045628085.1 Oscillospiraceae bacterium
CGGAGATTGTGCATTCTGCTGAAATTCTGCAAAATACTTGACGATTCGTCAAATGACTGATATAATAAAATTGTAATTTTGAACAGTTTTTGTCAGCCGGAACAAAGTCGGCTGCTGCGATTCTTTGACCGTCTGCACAAAGCAGAAAGCGTCAGACCATTCGCCCCGAACGCCGTCTGTATGCGTTCGGGGCTTATTATATCACAAGATCAGGACGGGGGGAACAGTATGAGATCACTCGCAAAGCATTGCGAACCAGACACCTATGAAGGACGTATTTATCAGAAATGGCTGAGAGATCACTGCTTTCACGCGGAAGCCGATCCGATGAAAATTCCGTATACTGTCATGCTTCCGCCGCCTGATCCGGCTGTTTCGATGCATCTGGGGCAGGCATTCAGCCTGACCTTGCAGGATCTTCTGATCCGGCGGCAGCGCATGGCAGGATGCAGTGCGCTCTGGCTCCCCTGCATGGATTCTGCCGCGCCGTCTGCCGAAGCAGAAACCGTCCATGCACTCAGCACTGCGGACAGTTCCAAAAACACAACCGGAAAAGATGATTTTCTTGCGCTGACAGCATCCCGTTCTGAGCATCATATCACCGCATATCAGCAGCAGATGATGAAACTCGGCTGTTCCTGCGACTGGGAGCGTATGCACCATACAACAGACGATGCCATTGCAGAAGCTGTTACCGAAGCCTTTGTGAATGACTATGAGGACGGCTTTCTCTATCGCAGCGACTGTGTTGCAGAATGGTGCCCGAAATGCCGCGCTGTTCTGCCCGAAGCGGAGATTCTCCGTTCCGAACGATCCGGCGAAAACTGGCATCTGCGCTATCCGTTCGCGGACGGCTCCGGTTACCTGTTTCTGACAACTTCGCATCCGGAAACCATTCCGGCAGATGCGGCTGCTGCGGTCAATCCCAAAGATATCCGCTATCAGAATATTATCGGCAAATCGGTCATTGTACCGCTGACAAACCGAAAAATTCCGGTTCTTTCAGATGAATCCGTCCCAATGGACATCGGTACAGGCGTGCGCCGCGTGACACCTGCCTGCAATGCGATGGATCATATCACCGCAAAACAGCACCGTCTGCCCGTTCCGGAGCTTCTGACTGCCGATTCCGCCGTTCACGATTCGATCGCCGCTTATGCCGGTATGCCGTGGGAAAAGGCGTGTGATGCGATCATGCGCGATCTCAAAGCGAACGGAACTCTCGTAAAATCTGAACCTGTCACAATGACAAAAGCCTTCTGCCGGCGATGCGGAACTGAGGTCATGCCGCATATCCGCGCACAATGGTTTCTGCGTACAAAAGAATTCAGTGAACCGGCTGCGGATGCAGTTCGGGAAGAACGCATTCGGTTTCTGCCGGCTGATGCCGCCGAAAAGTGTCTGTCCATTCTGACAGATGCGCCCGATCAATGTATTTCGCGTCCGGACTGGCACGGTATCCCGATTCCGGCATTTTACTGCGATGAATGCGGCGAAACGGTCGTTACGGCAGATCAGACCGCTGATTGTCCGAAATGCGGCAAGCCGATGCGGCACGATCCGGATACGCTGAAAACCGGTTTTGCAACAGCACTTCTGCCCTTCGCGTCGCTTGGTTTTCCGTACCGCACCGATGATCTGCAATACTTTTTCCCGACAGATGCTGTCATCACAGGCAGTGATCTGCTGACACCGTATGTTTCCGGAATGCTCGCCGCATCCATGCGGCAAATGGACGAAATTCCGTTCAAGCAGGTACTTCTGCACGGGATCCTGCGCGATATATCCGGCAAAAAGATCACTGCCGAACGTCAGAACGGATTTGATCCGGCGGCACTGATCGCAGATCACGGTGCTGATGCGCTGCGCTTCGCTCTGCTTTCTTCTGCGTATGCCGGAAAGGATGCTGTTTTATATGAAACGCAGATCATTTCCGCAAAACATCTAGCCGAAAAAGTATGGCACTGCGCAGGATTTGTGATCGACAATTTATCATCGGCATTCCGGTTCAGCGGTCTGCCTGCACCCCTGCATATTGAAGAACAGTGGATCATCACACGCCTGAATCAGCTTGCTGCCGATGTCAATGACGCACTTGACAATGCCGCTTTCGGTACTGCCGCACATAAGCTCAGCACATTCATCCGGCAGACATTCAGCCGGCAATATCTGCCGCTTGCAAAAGTGCGTCTGCGTGCGGATTATGACCGCCGAAATGATACGGAACAGGTTCTCGCCTATATTCTGCGCGGCGTGCTGTGTCTGCTGCATCCGTTTATGCCGTTTGTGACGGAAGAGATCTGGCAGAACATGACCGACTGCGAAAACAGCATCATTTCCGCAGAATATCCGGTCTATCAGCAGGAGCTTGATTTCCGAAAGACTGCCGATGAATTTGAACAGGTGCTTGCGGCACTTCGGGCTGTCCGGAAATGCCGGAAAACGCTCCGTATCCCGCAAAATGTCCGCGCAAAATTCTATTTTGATACGCTCGATGTGGATTTGTTCTCCGCAAGCAGTATTTTCTTTGAATATCTGACGGGCGCAAAGGAGATCGAATTTCAGTCAGACTGCCGTTTCCGGAACGCCGCCGAGATCATCACCGACCGCGCACGTATCTCGATCCCGATCGAACAGCCGGTCATTCGGGAACGGGCAGACCGTCTGCTGCGTGCAGATGCGGAACACTTGCGTCAGCAGGCTGAACATTTGCAGGCATTGCTGCATCAGCCGGATTTCTGCGCGAAAGCACCCGAAGATGTTGTCCGTGCAGCACGCGAAAAACGTGCCGTGATCCGTGAAAAGCTCATGCGCATTGTATGTGCGCTCGATCATTAAGATTATGCCCCGAAGCGTTTTCTCATGCTTCGGGGCATTTTGTTTGGATTCAGATGATTCAGGCATTCGGAGATTTTTCATTTCATAGACCGAGTATATTGCGCAGGATCGTATATATCACGCCCAGCACCCCGACAATCACCCAGAATGCGGTGCGCCGCGGGAACAGTTTCTTCGGCTTGCCGAGTACCCTGCACCATTCTTCCAGATAGCGCAGAAACAACAGCAGAATGCCGAATATCAACAGTGCATTCTGCCGCATTGCTTCCGCAAAATCGAGCCTGCACAGCGCATAGACCGCGTGTGTCATACCGCAGGACGGACATTTCCAGCCTGTCAGCGTCCGCAGAAGGCAGGGCGGCATCCACGGAACAACATACCGCGCATACAGAATTTTCGCCAGCAGCAGAGCGCCTGCCGCCGCAAACGGTAAAATGAGCAGCAGGATGATCTGCTGCTTTTTTTTCAGCATCAGCTTGCATTTCATGAAATGCCAAGTCCTCTCTTTTTGATATTCAGAAAAAATATATCGAAAAACGATAAAAAACTATTGACAAACGAAAAATTATGTGCTATACTAAGTTCAACAACACAAAAGGAGCGTGTTCACATGAACATCAAATGGGATTCCAAAAAGTCTTTATTTCTCTCGCGCTGTCTGACAGTCGCAGCACTTGTGCTCGGCATCGCATCACTGTTCTGCATCCCGATCATCACCGAATGGTACGATGCAGTCTCCGGTGAAGAACCGATCCATGTTGTACTCAATATTATCCTGTATCTGAGTGCGATCCTCGGCATCTTCGCCCTCTGGCAGCTTTTCATGCTGCTGAACCGCTTTGCGAAACAGAATGTATTTGTCAATGAAAATGCAGCCTGCTTCCGCATCATTTCATGGTGCTGCTTTGGCGTGGCACTGCTCTGGCTGGCACTGACGTTCTGGCGGTTTCTGGCATTCTTCGTTGCATTTATGGCGGCTTTCGCAGGACTTCTGCTCCGCGTCATGAAAAATATGCTGGAAGCAGCGATCGCGCTGCGCGAAGAAAACGACTACACAATCTGAAAGGAGCGGAGCATCATGCCGATCATGGTCAATCTCGATGTGATGATGGCAAAGCGCAAGATCTCCGCCGGAGATCTCGCAGAGCGCGTGGACATCACACCGGCAAATCTTTCCATTCTGAAAAATAACAAAGCAAAAGCGGTGCGTTTCTCAACGCTTGAAGCGATCTGCCGCGAACTCGACTGTCAGCCCGGCGACGTTCTGGAATACGTCAAAGAGGAATAGCGCCGCATCATTCTTGAAAGGAGCAGACGATGGACTATCTTTTCACTTTCTTCGTATCGTTCATCATTCCCGCGCTGATTTTTGCAGGAATCTGTCTGCTGCTGTATCGTCTTCGGAAAAAACGATGTTATAATCCGCGCAAACTGCGGTTCGGCTGTCTGATCGTCTGGCTGATCGGACTAATATTCATCGCTGAATTCAACGTATTGCTGATGAATTTTCCGAAACAGCGCTGACGAGAAAGGAGAACATCTATGTATCAGCACAATGGGATCACCTATCTGAGCGAAGAAGAATATCTGCTTGCAGAACCGGAACTGCTCCGGAAACAGAATGAATCAAAACAAAAACGCAAAACACTGCTGATCGTGCTGAGTGCAATCCTTTTGATAATCACCCTATTTCTCTTTATGGCATTCGATCTGGTTTCAGACATTAAAAAGAATCATCCGACACATCCGCAAGAGGAGGGATCGTCATGTATATCAAGCTCGTACAGCCCCGCATGATCAAGCGCCCGATGGATACCGACTTAAAGCTGCACATGGCACCGCCGCTCGGGCTGCTGACAGTCGCCGCAATTCTTCGTGACGAACACTGCATCAAACTCGAAAACGAAAACATCGAGCCTGTCTGCTATGACGATCATCCGGATATCGTCGGCATATCGGTAACGGTCGATACGCTTCCTCATGCCATACAGATCGCAAAACGATTCCGCAAACGCGGTGCGATCGTTGTCGCAGGCGGCATCCATATCACCACAGCTTATGACACCATCCCCGAAGATGCATTTGATGTTCTCTGTATCGGCGCGGCGGAAGGAACATGGCCGGATATCGTCCGCGACGCGAAAAACGGCTGTCTGAAAAAGCGCTATCATTGCAGCGGAAAACTGCGCGGCGAGGATATTGTTTCCCCTGCCTATGACATGATCGACCGCAGCAAATATCTCTATACCAGTGTTATTCATACAAGCCGCGGCTGTCCGTTTCGCTGCGATTTCTGTTACAACAGCGCAAAGTCACATCAGTACGTCAATCGCCCGATTCCGGATGTTCTGCGTGAGATCCGGCAGGCAGGTACAAGACATATCATGTTCATTGATGACAATTTTGCAGGCAATCCGCAATGGACAAAACGGCTTCTCAAAGCGCTCATGCCGATGAAACTCAAATGGCAGGCGGCTGTTTCGATCAATGCCGCAAAGGACGGCGAATTACTCGATCTCATGCGGAAAAGCGGCTGCCAAAGTCTGTTTATCGGGTTCGAGAGCATCAATCCGGCATCGGTACAGAATGTGCATAAAGTGCAGAACAGTACCGATGAATATGAACAGGCGATCAGAGAGATCCATAAGCGCGGCATCATGATCAACGGCAGCTTCGTATTCGGTCTGGACGGCGATACACCGGAAACCTTTGATGCGACCGTTGACTGGATCGTGAAAAACCGCATCGAAACCGTCACCTCGCATATTCTGACACCCTATCCCGGTACGGCACTCTATCAGCAAATGCACGATGCCGGACGCATCACTTCAAATGATCTTTCGCTGTATAATACCGCACACGTTGTATTCAAGCCGCAGGGCATGACAAAAAAAGAACTCTATCAAGGCTATCTGCAAGTCTACGAAAAGGTTTACAGCCTGAAAAACATCATAAAACGGCTGCCGGAAACAAAATCCCAGCGCATACCGTATCTGCTCTTTAATCTGCTTTACCGCAGATACGGAAAAATAACTGACAGCATCTGCAAATGCATCACCTATCAGCGCATGGGCAAGATCGGTGAGCAGCTTGCAAAATATATGTAATGTGAGGAAAGAAGACATGAATGAGAATCAAGAATTCTATCAGTCAGAAGTGAATCTGACACCGCCTGTTCTGAACAGTCCGCTGCCGGAATCTGTACCGTTTGCACAGTCTGCGATCCAGAAAAAAAGCTGGCCGCTCCTGCCGCATGATTCCGTATTTGCATGGATCGCCCTGCTGTTTGGCTTTTTCATCATGCGATATATCCTGTTCTTTACGGACGGTCTTCATACAACGCTCTGTTATCTGCTGCTGTATGGATTCAGCGCATTGTATATCCGGAAAAGCGGCTGCAAACCGCGCCTGCCGCATCGCATTCTCGGCGCAATTATCTGCTTATTCTCATTCAGCTTTTCATTGACGGCATCCGGATTGCTGCACGTACTGTGCGTCGGCTTTCTGACACCTGCGATCATCTGGCGGACACATTCCGTCTGCGGCGGCGCAGGCTTCGTCACACGCTTTTTCCCGCTTGATCTGTTCGATTCCTTTCTGATCAAACCGTTCGGGCATTTTTCAGCAGGGCCGCAGGCGATCTCCGCATCTGTGAAAAAATCATCCGCTGCTTCTGCTGTAAAAACCGTTCTGGTCGGACTGCTCGTAACCATACCGCTGACGATCGTTGTCGGTTTTCTGCTGGCAAGTGCAGATTCCGGCATTGAAAAAATGTTCATGCAATTCGATACGCTGCTCTCCCGCAATTTCTCAGAACTGTTCTGGCAGATCCTTCTCGGCATCCCTGCCGGACTGCTACTGTTCGGCACATTATACAGTGCTTCTCAGCGCAAATATTGTGCATCGCCGTTTCCGACAGATGCATTCTATCAGGGAAAGCTCGCCGGTCTGCGCACGATCCCGAATCTCGGACTCTATGCCGGCATCACACCGATCTGCCTGCTGTATCTTGTTTATGTGATCTCGCAGACAAGCTATTTCCTCTCGGCTTTCGCCGGAAAGCTGCCGGACGGCATGATCTATTCCGAATATGCACGGCGCGGATTCTTTGAGCTTTGTGCGATCGCTGTCATCAACCTGATCGTCATTCTCGTTCTGACCGGCTGTGCAAAAAAATGCGGTGCAGAACGTCCGAAGGCACTGACCGTTTATGCAGTCATTCTCTGCCTGTTCACACTGTTTATCATTGCGACCGCAGTTGCAAAAATGTTCCTCTATATCAATGCATACGGCATGACGCAGCTTCGCATCTATACGACATGGTTTATGGTACTGCTCGCAATCACATTTCTGGTTCTTCTGATCCGGCAGTTCACGGCAAAAATTCCGACGGCTGCCGTTCTGACAAGCACTTTCATCATCATGCTCGGCATTCTTTGCTTCGGCAAACCGGATGCACGCATCGCAGAATACAATATCAAACACTATGCTGACGGCACACTCTCAGAACTCGATGTGCAAATGCTCTGTGATCTCTCCGAAGATGCCTATGCTGTCATGGCACGCGAAGAAAATGCTTACATTCTGGAATCTGCCGGTAAGCTTGACACAGTCATCAGACACGGAAACCATATCGTTGAATCCTATCAATATCATCCCGACAAAGAACGGAATATTTCCGCACAATTATTGATCCAAGACGTACACTGCGGTACACTGAGAGAGGATTCCTAATGTGGAAACGCTGAAACAGTTCGCGGAAAAACCGGAGACACTCAGCAATATGACCTGCTAGGAGAATGAACTGCTGACACCGGATGAATCGGCAGCGGCGCACTCATCAACTATGAAACAGGACTGCTGGTCATCTGGATCTAAAAGGAGAATACAATGAAAAAGAAAACACGCATCTGCATGGGTATCGCAGCAGCGGTACTGCTCGGCATCGAAATCCTGATCGGTATGTACGCACACGGCTGGGTGCGCAATCAGTTCGGAGATGTATTGGTCGTGATCCTGATCTATACGCTCTGCCGCACCGTTTCACCGGAGAAACCGCGATACGGATTCCTGCTGCCTGTCGGCATCCTGCTGTTTGCATTCTGCGTGGAATTCTTACAGCTATGGGGCTTCTGCGACCGGTTCCATATCACGAACCATCTGCTCCGCATCATCATCGGAACGGGCTATTCCAATGCCGATATGGTGAGTTATACGCTCGGCATCCTGCCCTGTATCGCCTGCGAATTTCTGCTGCGCCGCATCCGCAGAAAAAAAGATGCATCATAAATGAAATCAATCAGCCGTGAAATCGAATCGGATCTCACGGCTGATTCTTATTCTGCTTCCGGCTCGGCAGATTCGATCGTTTCGAGGTTGTCGATCTCCGGCAGTTCTTCCGTAAATTCGGTCATATCATCTTCATCGGCATCCGTCTGCACCGCAAAGAGATCGGATTCACCGCTTGTCGGGAGCGGCGGCAGATCGGCAAGCGATTGCATCCCGAATGAACGCAGAAAATGCGAAGTCGTGCGGTATGTGACCGGTCTGCCCGGTACTTCAATGCGTCCGGCTTCTTCGAGCAGTCCGCGATCGACCAGTGTATTTACAACAGAGCCGCTGTCCACACCGCGCACGCGTTCCACAAATCCCTTTGTCACAGGCTGATTATATGCTATGATCGTCAGCGTTTCCATTGCCGCATTGGAAAGCGGCGTATTCCGCTTTACTTCAAGCGCCGAACGGATCTCCTCAGCATATTCCGCGCGTGTCGCAAGCTGCCAGCTTTCACCGAGTGAAAGGAGCTGCAAACCGCTGCCGGATTCATCCAGTGCCGCTTTCAGCGCTCCGGCTGCCGCAATGATCTCATCCGCAGTCATACCGAGCGCCTCTGCAAGACGGTCGGTTTCCATCGGCTCTCCTGCCGCAAACAGCACCGCTTCCAGTGCAGCGCTCTGATATTCCAGTTTCATAATACCGTCCTTTATTTTCCGCCGAATCTCGATTCGAGCATATCATTGACTCGTTCCATGTGCATTCCGCGTGAACCCTTTATCAAAAAGCAGACCGGTTCGCCGGCGTATGTCCGGAGTGCTTCCGTCAGCCCTTCTATGAGCATATCCTGTGACGGAACTGCACAGACAGCATCACTGCCGTATCCCTCTGCAAAATCGCGGTAATTCTCACCGCAGAAAAATACTTCATCCGCATATTTTCTGCAAAGCGCACCAAGTTCACGATGACGCTCCGCCGCAAATGCACCCAGTTCATTCATATTGCCGAGAACCGCCCATTTCCGCGCATTTCCTGCGATCACGCCGAATGATTGCAGCGCCGCCGCCATTGCTTCCGGATTGGCATTATAATAATCACGTATGATCGTAACATTCCCGATCCTGACGCGCTCGGAGCGCATCGCACCGGGGACAAAGCTGCCGAGTGCCTCTGCACATTCCGCAAGCGTCATGCCGAGCCGCAGTCCGGTATGGACAGCAAGCAGCGCATCCGTGACATTGTGTATTCCCGTCATCGGCAAAACAGCTTCAGCCGTACTGCCGTTCACAGCATACCGCAGCGTAAACCGCATATTTTCTGCACTTTCAACGATATTTTCCGCATACAGTTCTGCATCCGGACTGCCGCAGACGGTACTGTAAAGCACATTTGTCCGCCCGCGCAGCTCTGTCATATTGCCGTGCAGATATTTGTCCTCAGCCGATACGATCAGCGTGCCGCCGCGTCCGGCATCCGGCATATTTTCGATGATCTCCGTTTTGGCGAGATAAATATTCTCCTGCGAACCGAGATTGCCGATATGCGCCGTTCCGATATTCGTGATGATCGCCATATCCGGCTCTGCAATATCCGACAAATGCCGGATCTCACCTGCATGATTCATGCCCATTTCGATCACTGCGGCTTCGGTTTCCGGCGGCATATGCAGAATCGTATACGGTACGCCGACATGATTGTTATGGTTGCCGGAAGTCGCGTAGGTACGGAATTTTGCAGCAAGAATATGCGCCGTCATATCTTTGACGGTCGTCTTGCCGCTGCTGCCCGTCACACCGACAACACGCAGTCCGTTCCGCTTATATGCACGAATACAGCTTTCCGCAAGATCACCATAAGCATCGCCCTCTGCGACCAGATACGGCACGCCCGGATCTTCCTGCGGCGCTTCCGAAAGAATACACAGCACCGCGCCCTTTTCAGCCGCCTGCTTTGCATACAGATTGCCGTTGAAATTCTCGCCTTTCAGCGCAATAAAGCAGTTCCCTTTCCCGATCGTTCGGGTATCTGTGCTGAATCCGGATACTTCCGCAGTCGGATCGGTACAATTCACCAACTGCGCATGGATGCGTTCCGCGATCTCGCCGAACGTCATCCGGACATACAGGTCTTCCTGTAACAGCGCCATATCAAGCCTCCTGCGCAAATGCGATCACGCGGTCAAGCAGTTCTGCAAACGGTACGCCCTCTGCCGCCCACATCTTCGGATACATTGAAATCGGCGTAAATCCGGGCAAAGTGTTGATCTCATTGAACACGATCTCATTCGTATCACGAGTGACAAAGAAATCGACACGCGAAAGTCCTGCACAGCCGAGTGCGCAGAAGATCTTGACTGCCCATTCACGCACCTGCGCATTCAGTTCTTCGCTGATCCTTGCAGGGATGAATGCCTGCGAGGTCGAGGTCACATATTTTGCCTCATAATCATAAAACTCCGCACCTGCATCAATTTCGCCTGCAACTGCTGCCGTCGGGCGGTCATTTCCAAGCACGGCAACCTCGATCTCTCTGCCGTTGATGAATTCTTCAGCAAGAATTGATTTATCATATTTGAATGCATTTTCGAGTGCCGGCATCAGCTCCGCCTCATTCATGACCTTGGAAACGCCCACGGAAGAACCTGTGCTGCACGGCTTGATGAACACCGGAAACGCAATATTCTCCATGATTTTCCGGCACATTGCAGCGCCGTCAGCCTGAAAATCGCCGCGGCGCAGCGTCAGCCAGTTTGCCTGACGGACACCCGTTGTTGCTGCGATCAGCTTCGTAACGGATTTGTCCATAGATGCCGCTGCCGCGCAGACATGACATCCGACATACGGGATACCGGAAAGCTGGAATAAGCCCTGGATCGAGCCGTCCTCACCGTTTTCGCCGTGCAGAACCGGAAAGATCACATCAACCGGTACGGTTTCCAGACCGTTTTCACCGACAATGCAAAGACCTGCGCCGCGCTCCGGCGAAAGAAATGCGGTGCGGTTCTTCGGATTCTGCTCCCACTTATCTTCCGCAATATCCTTATAATCGTCACCGCCGAACAGGATCCACTTGCCGGCAAGCGTAATGCCGACCGGCAGAACCTTTCTGTTCTCCTTATTCAGATTGCGCAGCACTGCCTCTGCGGAAACCAGAGATACAGCGTGCTCCGGCGAAACACCGCCGAACAATACCAATACTGTCTGCATAAAAAATACCTCTTTTCATTACAGATGAAACTCCGAGGAGCTGCCGGATTTCCATTCACGGCAGCCACTCGGAGATACAATTATATCATGCGAAAAATTCGCCTGCGATCATGACTTTTGCGATCTCACAGTCCTTGTCGAGAAGAATCAGGTCTGCATCTGCGCCGATCTCGATTCTGCCCTTCTTGTCTGCGCCGATCATATCCGCAGGGGTTCTGGTCGCCATGCGGACAGCATCATCAAACGGAACACCGAAGCTTGCCGCCTGCTTCACACAGCGCCAGAGGGTAGAGGTAGAGCCTGCGATCGCGCCGTCCATTGTCCGTGCGACACCGTTCTTGACCTCGATATCCTGTCCGCCGAACTCGTACATACCGTCGCCGAGTCCTGTTGCACGCATGGAATCGCTGATAATGACCATGCGGTCCGCGCCGAACATCTTATACAGCATCATTACAACAGCCGGATGCAGATGCAGTCCGTCTGTGATCGCCTGCACATAGATATTCTTTTCGAGCGCCGCCGGAATCGGGCCGGGTTCTCTGTGATGGATGCCGGGCATCGCGTTGAATGTATGCGTCAGGCAGTTTGCGCCTGCTTCGATCGCCTTGATGCAGGTATCATAATCCGCATCCGTATGGCCGATGCAGACAAGTGCGCCGCATTCCTTGATAAACTCGGTGCTGCCTTCCAGCTCCGGTGCGATCGTTACGACACGCATTCCTTTCAGCGACTTGAATTCTTCCAAATCGGGATTCCGGATATACTTTCCGTTCTGCGCGCCCTTCTTTTTTGCGTTGATGTACGGGCCTTCCATGTGGAAGCCGAGGATACGGGTACCGGGTACATCCGTATTGCCCTCCGTGACCTTTTTGATCGCTTCATAGCTCTGCGTCATGGTTGTCGGCAGCCATGAGGTCGTGCCGTTCTTTGCAAGAAATGCGCACATTTCCTCGAATTCGCCGTCCATTGTATCCTTTCCGACACAGCCGTGAGAATGCATATCGACCAGACCGGGAATCACGGAAAGACCTGTGCAGTCCTCTCCGACGGTCTTATCAGATGCCGGTGTGATCGCGGTGATCGTACCGTTTTCAATGGTGATATCGGTCAGCTTGCCCTCAAAGAGCAGGTTTTTCAGTATCATAATTGATCGCCTTTCTGAAATAAAAGTATGCAGGACTTATCTTGCTGCCGGCAGGGATGCTGCTGCAACTGCCTGACCGACACGTCTGTCCATTTCATCCGGCAGGATAAACTGGATCTGCTTGTAAAGTTCAGGGAATTCCTTTTCGAGGACTTCCTTTGCCTTTTCGATGATCAGATCGCCGCCGAGACCGGAAGTCACTCTGCCGCTGATCTGGAGATAGCGGATATCATAGAAATCAGCATAGTTTGCGATCGCATAGCCGAAATATGTACCGATCGTGCGGAAAATATCCTTTGCGCCGTCATGACCTTCTGCAAGGAGTTTCTGAACCGCCTTGAGCTTTTCGGCAAGTGTCAGGCTTTCGTCAAGCTCGATGCCTGCCTTCGGTGCAAGACGGATGACCGCATCCTGCGAGAAATATTTGACACCGCAGCCGTAATCGCCCGACCACTCATCGACCGGAGATGCCGGATTGTAGTCAACCGGAACGAATGCAAGCTCATTGTGCCAGCCGGTAACATTGCCGTTGATATCGACATAGCCGCCTGCCTCGGAAGTACCCATTGCGATACCCAGAACGCCGTTGACATCCATTGCCATAGATGCGGCGAGCGCTGCAACGTCACCGTCATTTGCAACGGCATAGGGTACACCCAGTTCTTCCAGAACATCGACATAGACGTTCTTGCAGGCTTCACCCTGCGTATCCTTCGGCACTTTCAGGAACAGATGCGAAACCATTGCGCGGTTTGCAACCAGAACACCTGCGGTGCTGACACCGACCGCATCAAAGCTCGGCATATGCTCTGCCGCTTTGAGGATCGCATTTTTGATATTTTCGTGGTGATAGGAAATATCTTCTGCCAGTTTCGGCAGCCAGATGATCTCCTCAGCCCAGACAGTCTCACCGTTCACAACGGCGGCGACCTTCATATCCGAACCGCCTGCATCAAATCCGACACGGCAGCCGTCCAGATTTCTGCCGATCGACAGCGGACGCACCTGATTCTGCGGCATATCTGCAAAATCGCGCTCCTCGACCTCGAAGCTGCGCTCATAAGTGGTGCTCCAGAAATCGACATCGAAGGCACGGAGTCCTTCTTTTGTATATGCGTCACGGATATATTCATATACATCGTGATCGCCGGCAAGCATGACCTTCCATCCGCCTGCGCACCAGAGGATCGTTTTGATCAGGCGCTCTGCATAGCGGCAGTTTTCCTCTTTGTTATCGCCGAGTTTGGTATCGCGGCGGTAAACAAGTCCGTCCTCACGCTCAACGGCGATCGAAAACGGTCTGGCTGCTTTTGCAAGAAAATCACGGTTAAAATAAACTGCCGGCACAAAATCACGGTCAAGAATCGGCTGAATCATTGGTTCTGTTCCTTTCAATTTGAAAATATGAGATAGGGATATATAAACATAAACACAACAGAACAAGCGGCGGCATACACCGTCGCTTGCCTGAATGCAAACCCGGATTATTTGGTGTTCTGGATGTTCCAGCGGAACGGGCAGATACGGGACGATTTCGTGGTATCATACATAAAATTCTTGTCGATCGTCGTCACATCCAGCCAGCGGTAATTGCTCTTTTGTTCCGGATCACCGAAGAGTTTTTTCTTCAGAGAACCGGAAAGGCTCGTCTTTTGCAGCACCGGCCCGAGGCGGTGGTTCGTCTTCATGAATATCACGATCTCGGATGCCATGACGAGCGAAGAATCCGCGACGTTATACACGCCGGTATAATTCGTGCTGTCCGCCTGCCGCAGGAATCCGATGATAAAGTCAGAGATATTGTGAATGCAGCACATATGATAGCCGTATTCGCCGGTACGGAACACGAAAATGGATTTATCCTTCGGATCGCGGATACGCGACATCAGATTCTCAGTAAAAGCGAAGGAATATACCATCGGCACACGCGCTACACAGCAGACCATGGTCTTGCTGTTCCGGACATCGTTTGCAAATGCAGCTTCCGAATTGGCTTTCATTTTGCCGTAATTCGTCACCGGCTTGACGACATCATCCTCGCGCACCGGTTCACGGTTTTCCGGCTGTTTATAGACCTGCGTGGTACTCAGAAGAATAAACTTCTGAATATTCTTGGAAAGCGCAAGTTTATACAAAAACTTATCGCAGGCGGCGCATTCATCCATCTGCTCCTTTTCGATCTCAGGGCCGAAATCATTATCCACCGTACAGGCAAGATGCACGACGTAATCAATTTCAAATTCGTCAAAGATCTCTCCGTATTTTCCCTGTTCTCTCGGGGACGCTTCACGAAAGATAAAATTTTCTTTGCCCTCATTATACTCTGATGCTTGTTTATCAACTGCGATAACGGTATTGCCTTTTTTCAGCAGCCCGGAGCAGACATGATCGCCGATCAGGCCGCAGCCGCCGGTTACAAGAATCTTTGCCATAACATACAGTCCTTTCCATGGTGGGATGAGATCATGTCCCCCTAATGACATGACTGCATACTACCCTACAATGATACATTATTATTATATCACAGTCAGCAGAGAAAAGCAAGTATCGCAAAAAAATTTGACGTTTTCCCCTATCCGCATATTGATTTTCTGTCACCGGTATGCATATTGCATAAAAACATTATTCAGATGTTATCATTCCTGTGTTTTGTCCCGAAGATTCATAAAAAACTGCTGCAGGATCCGTGCGCATGGTTCTTCCAGCAAGCCGCCTGTCACACGCGGTCTATGATTATACGGCAGTGCAAACATCTCCTGAACAGAGCAGACAGCGCCTGCTTTTTCATCATACGCGCCGAAGATCACACGGTCGATCCGGGCATTGATGATCGCGCCGCTGCACATCGGACAGGGTTCAAGCGTGACATACAGATTACAGCCGGAAAGCCGCCATGAACCGCGCGTCCTTGCAGCTTCTTCGATCGCAAGGATCTCGGCGTGCGCCGTCGGGGAATGATCCTGTTCCCGCCGGTTTCTGCCGCGTCCGAGAATGCGTCCGGTTTCCCGTTCCACAACCACTGCTCCCACCGGTATCTCTCCGGCAGCCGCGGCCTCCTCGGCAAGCGTGATCGCCTCCTGCATCATTGCAAAATCATCAAACATCGGGTTTCCTCCGCTGCATAGACATCAATAGAAAAGCTGAACCAGCATCAGCAGAACAGACACCGCCGCCCACGGCAATATTGTCACAGTCTGGATCAGTGCCGACATTTTCTGCGTTTCACTCAGCACGATCCGCCGGTTATTCATGTGCAGCGAATGCCTGCGCATGACGACATAGAACATCACGCCAAGCGTACCGAGCGAAATCAGCAAAAGACTGTATTCCCAGAGCCACAGATTTCTGACCGAATAGACAGCGATCAGCCGCGCATAATTCAGCACGCAAAAAACGACGCGAAGCGCAGCACATTTCGGCAGTGAACCGGAACGGATCATCAGATAGCCTGCTGCAATGCCGATCAGCAGCTCTGCGATACGATCCGGCATCTGATTCGGAAACAGAAACGCCATGAGCGCAGTCGCAACGACCGCAAAATAATCACCGAACTGCCGCAGAAGCGGAAGGATCGTACCGCGCAGAAAGAGTTCCATCGCGGCGGCTGACACAAACACATCAAACGCACTGTATGCAATAAACGCATACGGATCTTTATAGTTGATCATATTCTGTGCCATCTCAATGCCGTCCCGCTGTGCGAGCAGCGCATAAATGCCGGCGATGACCATTCCTGCACCGACTCCGGCTGACAGCTCCGGTATTCCGCCCGGCATCACGGGGGCATACACACGGCGCGGAAACTTGCTGTAACGGATCAGCAGAACTGCCGGCAGCAGATATTTCAGCAGAGAAAGCACCGCACGCACAGCCACAACCGCCCATTGGCTGCCCTGCATCGTAAGCGTCAGGAAATCGCCCTCCAAATCAATGCCGAACAGCCGCAAAACAGCTTCCATCAGAGATTCACCGGCGATCTCGGTGACAAAGTAGATCAGCAGGGCTGCGCCGATCACCTGTCCGCAGCGTGTCAGCGATTCGCGCTCCGTCACGCCGATATCCTGTTTCGCGTGCGCTGCGCCGGTGACATATACACTCTCCAGATTATTCTCAGAAAAACGGAATGCCAGTTTTGAATCGGTGTTTCTGCGCCATTGCAAAAATTCTATATTATATTGTTCATTCCACGAATCATATTTGAACGCTTCTACAACATCTGTATAAGCTTGACTCACGCACAGCACCCCCCACTATCCCATTTTACATTCATCATTATAACAAATCAAGTATCTGTAATCGTCCGGATTTTGTAAAAAGACTGTGAATAATATATGAATTTATTCCTGCATATAAAAAACCGGCAATTCAAAGTGAACTGCCGGTCAATCAAACCATAATAAAAGTTCGCGGTTTGCAAAGCAAACCATTGCGCAAATGGGCGGAATATCCTTTGATTTTATGACATAAATGCAAATTCCTGACTGTATTCCTCATACAATTTCTGGAATTCCGAATTCTGACGGTTTTTCACATCATTCAGATATTCATGCGTATCAAACGAATCCGCATGAAGCTCTACCAGTGCTACTGCGATATTGGAACAGTGATCCGCAACACGCTCAAAATTACCGATCAGATCATTGAACACAAAGCCCTGCTGCAAGGTGCAGAGCTGCGACTGCAAACGTGCTACGTGGTTCAGTTTCGCAGTCTGACACAGCATATCAATCCACTGTTCCAGCGGCTCGACCTTGCCTGCAAGCATCAGATCGCCCTTGGTAAACGCCTCAAAGGTCATGCTGACGATCTTACGGAGCGCCGCATCCAGAACCTTGAGTTCTTCCAATGCTGCATCGGAAAACTGTACTTTTTTCTGCCAGATCTCCTCTGCGGCTTCCTGAATATTGACCGAGTGGTCACTGACACGTTCAAAGTCGCTGACCGTATGCAGATAGAGCGAAACTTCAAGCGTCTGATCGTGGTTCAGTTCCGTGCCCGTTACCTTCATCAGATACGTTCCGAGCATATCCTCATAGCGATCGACAATGTCTTCTTCCTCGATCACCTTTTTTGCTTCTGCTTCATCATAATCAGAGATCAGACTGAATGCGCGGAACAGACCGTCCTCTGTCAGCGAAGCCATGTTCAGCATTTTTTCCTTGCTCTGTGTCAATGCAAGCACCGGGTTTTCAAGGAAGCGTTCTTCAAGATGTCCGATATCGTAAGTTTCTTCTTTCGTTTTTTCCGTTTTATCAGGAGCATTGCGCAGCAGCTTATCCGTGATGCGCTCCAGATACTTGATAAACGGCATCAGCACGATGATCGCTACAATACGATAAAGGGTATTCATCATCGCAATACCGATCATGCTGATCGGGGTACTGTCCTGCATAAAGGGGAAATGTACCAGTGCATTCACACCGTAGAACAGGACCGTGCAGATAACTGTTCCGAAAATATTGATAAGCAGATAGATCAGCGAGGTACGCTTACCGTCTCTGCCTGCGCCGACTGCCGAAAGCAGAACCGGAACAGATGCACCGATACCCATACCCATGATCAGCGGGAATGCTGCGGCATAGCTGACAGCACCCGTCACGGAGATCACCTGCAAAATACCGACCGAAGCCGAATTGCTTTGCAGCAGCGCCGTAATGAGGATACCGACCAGAATACCGATGACCGGATTATCAAACATCGTCAGCATGGAACGGAATGCTTCGCTCTCTTTCAGCGGTGCAACGGCATCGCTCATCGCCGCCATGCCGTACATCAGGACTGCAAAACCGAGCATGATGCCGCCGGCACTTTTTTTCGTTTCGTTTTTCGAGAACATCAGCCAGATAATGCCGATCAGTGCAACAACTGCCGAGATCGTATCCGTTGACAGCAGGCTCAGCCAGCCGCCCGAATTGCCGAGCATCGAAAGACAAAGCAGCCATCCGGTCACGCTCGTACCGATATTCGCACCCATGACGACCGAGATCGACTGTGTGACCGTCATCATCGCGGAATTTACAAAACCGACGACCATTGCAGAGGTCGCAGACGAGGACTGGATCACAGCCGTTACGAATGTTCCGAGCAGTACGCCCTTGACCGGTGTACCGGAGAGCTTCCACAGCACCAGTTCCAGCTTGTTTCCGGCGGTCTTTTTCAAGCCGTCGCCCATGAGCTGCATTCCGAATAAAAACAACGCAACTCCGCCTATTAAAGCAATAACATTCGCAATACTCATTTGATTTTCCTTCTTTTCATCATAACAAAATCATCTCATTTGTCCGATCTTATCATAATACAAAAAAATCAAATATATGTATTGCGAATGTTAAATTCAGGTTAAATCCGGATATCCATTGTATCTTCATCCAGCGGAACCATGTCGATCCGTTTGGATTGATGCGGCACGGGTTCCGGCTCAGCCTGCGGTGCAGCCGGTTCAGGCAGCGGCTCCGGTTCTTCTTCCGGCAGTTCTGCCTGCGGCTCCGGTTCTTCATCATCAAACAGATCCAGATCAAGCGCGGCAGCTGCTTCATATAAAAGCTGATCTGTTTCATCCAGCGCCAGCCGTCCGGTCGCTTTTCGCGGCTTGTTTTCCGGTTCATCCGGCATATCGTCGATATCCTCTGTGTATTCTTCGGTATCTTCCGGAATGTCGTCTATATCCTCAGTGTATTCTTCTGTATCTTCCGGAATATCGTCGATATCCTCAGTGTATTCTTCTGCATCATCCGGAATATCGGCAATATCCTCAATGTATTCTTCTGTATCTTCCGGAATATCGTCTATATCCTCTGTGTATTCATCGGCATCATCCGGAATATCGTCAATATCCTCAGTGTATTCTTCGGCATCATCCGGAATGTCTGAAATATCCTCAGTGTATTCTTCGGTATCTTCCGGAATATCGTCGATATCCTCAGCGTATTCTTCTGTATCTTCCGGAATATCGTCGATATCCTCAGTGTATTCTTCGGCATCATCCGGAATGTCGTCTATATCCTCAATGTATTCATCGGATTCTGCCTGTTCAGCCCGAATCTGTACCACAGGAGCGCCTGCCTCGCCGGGGATCTCAACATTCAGCGGATCAAACAGAGCCTCACGCTCAGCAGCTGCCGAGGATTCCGTGCTGCGCGGGAAAAACAGCGTGATCGTTGTGCCGCTGCCGAGCTGACTGTCCAGCTCGATCGTTGCATTATGGAATGTCGCGCCGTGCTTCACGATCGACAGACCAAGTCCCGTACCGCCGATCTGCTTGGAGTGGCTCTTGTCTACGCGGTAAAACCGTTCAAAAATACGCTCCCTGTCAGCCTGCGGAATGCCGATACCCGTATCCGACACCGTAAAGATCGCCTGCTGTCCCGTACAGCTCACTTTCATCTTCACAGAACCGTTTTCTTCATTGTATTTGATCGCATTGTCGCAGAGATTATAAAGCATTTCCTCGACAATGACCGGAACGCCGTGCATCGGTGCCGAATCGCCCTCGATCGTCATTGTGATATGCTTCTGCTCAGCGGCGGCAGTCAGCTGCGTCTTGACATTGCAGGCGATCTCATAGAGATCAAGCGGCAGAACTTCTTCCGTAAAGCTCTCGTCATCCAGACGGGAAAGCCGGATAATATCCTCGATCAGCGTGATCATACGTGCGGATTCATCACGGATGCGCATTGCAAAGCCGCTGATATCCTTCTTTTTCACCATGCCGGTCTGCATCATATCCGCAATGCCGTAGATCGAAGTCAGCGGTGTTTTCAGCTCATGCGAAACATTGGACGTAAATTCGCGGCGGAGCGCATCGCGCTTTTCACGTTCCGTCACATCCAGCAGAACAAGCACCGCACCGGTCAGACGGTTATCGCGCACGACCGGATTTGCGATCAGCTGCACCGCAGTATCATTCACGGTCAGCGTTGCCGAACCGCGGATGCCTTCCAATGCCTGTTTGACGAGCCGGCGGAACGGTGCCGCCTCTGTCAGATCATAAACCGAAAAATATTCCTCACCGGTATCCTCTTGTCCGAGTAATTGCAGCGCTGCATGGTTATGCGAAAGCACTCTGCCTGCGGCACTGACTAAGAGCAGACCTTCCTGCATATTATCCGTCAGGACTTTGAGCTGTTCCTGCTGACCGGTCAGTTCATTCATCTGCGTGTCGATCTGCGCTTTCAGGCTGGATACCTGACGGGCAAGCGGTTTCAGCTCCGGATACTGCTGCAAGGTCGATTTGGAATCAATCCGCAGTTTTTTCAGCTGCAAAGCGATCGACTTGGCGAGTTTATCACTGTTATAATAAAGCGGAACTGTCAGGATCAGCCCGACAAGAATGCTCAGCGGCAAAAGCTGCAAGACCAGCCGGAAATAATTTTCCGTCGGCAAAAGCAGCGGATACACAAGCAGACAAAGTGCCAGTGTCAATCCCATTGCGATCAGCATTTTGCGGAACAATGTCTTTTTCATTCTGCTGCCTCCGTCGTATCTGAATGATGAGCCTGAAAGCGATAGCCGACACCGCGAACCGTTTCCACTGAATTTCCGGCATCACCGAGTTTCGCACGCAGTGTCCGGATATGGACATCGACTGTCCGGCTCTCTCCGGCATAATCATAGCCCCATACCGATTCCAGAATGCGCTCTCTGCGCAGAACGATCCCCTCATTCCGCATCAGCATCGCAAGCAGGTCAAATTCCTTTCCTGTCAGGACGATCTCCGAATCATGCACTGTTACCATGTGGCGCGCCGTATTCAAAGAGATGCCGTCGCTTTCCAGAAGCTCCTCAGAACGGTTTTCATCATCCGCAGTCCGGCGCATCAGCGCACGGATACGGGAAAGCAGTTCCATCACCCCGAACGGCTTTGTCAGATAGTCGTCTGCGCCGCTGTCCAGTCCCAGCACCTTGTCAAATTCGGTGCTGCGGGCAGAAAGCATCATGATCGGGAGCTTTTTCGTTGCAGGATTTTCACGCAGCCAGCGCAGAACAGAGAGTCCGTCCTCCTCCGGCAGCATAATATCAAGCAGTACAACTTCCGGAACTGCCTCTGCGACCGCATTCCGGAACTCGGAAGGCAGCGCAAAGCCGCGGATATCCATGCCCGAACTTTGTACTGCATAGATCGTAAAATCGCGGATATTCTGATCATCTTCCAACAGATAAATCATGATATCCTCCCTTCAAACCATATTCTGTTTTATTATATCATATTTACACAGTAATTGCAATGGGGAAATACAGAAAAAAACCGCAGGGAGCATCATGAACGTAAAACGGCTGCCGGCACTGCCGGCTTATATCATATTATCGCAGTAATTGCAATGGCTGCGGAGAAAAATTACACAAGCGGAGTGTTTTGCTATTTATCGTGTTTGTCCGGATACTGGATTTGTCACGCAGTATATCTGCGAAAAATATAACGATATTGTCCGATTGTAACAATAGTAAGAAACCACTTTTCCTATATATGAATTCTTGGATTCTTGGTTGGTAAATGTGTACAAAGTTAGCCGCTTGTTATTACACAATTATAGTAATAGTAAGTGACCAAGTGTCCAAGTGACCAAGTGTCCACTTTTCCTATATATGGATTCTTGGTTTCTTGGTTGGTAACTATATACAATTCTATATGCTGTGAACAAGCTCACTTTGTGTCATTTGCTGTTTATGCTTTCGATGCACACAAACGTACAGCTTTTGCCGTTTTAGAACGATATGGAAAAGCGAATCTTTTTGTTCTCATGCAGCACTTTCCGAGAAGTATGGATATGCGGTTATACTGACAGTCACATGAACAGAATGCAGAATACACATTCTCTTTACCGCGCTGAAACGGATAAGCGATCAGCCCGAAATACAGGCATATCGGGGAAACGATCAACGGCACTCGATGCTGACAATAAAGCAGGAAAGATATGCTTGGTTTTTATGCACATTTACCAACCAAGAATCCAAGAAACCATATATGGGAAAAGTGGACACTTGGACGCTTACTATTGCTATGATCGCACAATGGCAAACGGATAATTTTGTGCATATTTACCAACCAAGAATCCAAGAAACCATATATAGGAAAAGTGGACACTAAGTGATCGGCAGTAAAAGTTCAATGATAAAAATACAATGTATTTTCACTGCACCGATCCGGCCGCCACCGCATATACTGCATTATCAAGCAAAAGGAGGTCTGCCTGATGAAAGTTGTAGTTGTCCGCAGTCCGCGCCTGCTCGCAGGGCTGTTCCGTATGGTCTTTCATATTCGGAAAGAAGAATCCTGCGAAGATGCATAAAGCAAGCTGCCTGCTGTATTTTCTACGGCAGGCAACTGTTATTTTTACTCCGGAACTGTGCGATTGTATCCTGTTTTTCAGCATTTCTCTGCTTAAATAACTGAAATTTTAACAGACATACAAATACAAGTTTGATTCACTTGTTATTTTTCGGCGATATGCACTATTTACAATTCAACTGCATTCTGATATAATAAAATTGGACGAATGTCCAAAACCAGAAACTATGGTTTTATGTTTCAGAGGGGGTAAATTTCATGAAGCACAATCACATTTTCCGCCTCGGCGGAACCGCGCTGGCGGCAGGTGTTCTGCTTTCCCAGCTCGCAGCATTTTCGGTACGCGCAGCCGAACAAACCACAAAAGACATTTCTGTCTGCGATTACAGTACGGTCTTTGACAAGCCCATTACGGTCGAACAGGGTACGCCGGTCGCCGTTGCACCCGGTGAATCCGGTGTTCCGGCAGACAAGCCCATCACGCAGGTCTGGCTCGATGTTTCAATGGATGCTTCATCCGGTCTGCCTGCTATGCCTGCGATCGGCTATACCACCGACACCTATATCAATGATGCCGGCGAATCAACAACATGGGCAGGCGACGGTCTTTGGATGAGTACGGCTGTCAGCCGCGCAACTGTTCTGATCGAGATACCGGAAGACAAGCCGCTGAACAGCGATTTGCAGATCCAGCTCTGGGGCGAAGCCGGTGAAAGCGTCAGCGTCATGCAGCTCAACGGTGTCGGCTTTATGACCGGTTCCGGCGGCAGCATCGGCATGATGACACGCAAAGGCGATATCAACGGCGATAAGACCGTTGACAAAACGGATGTGACCGAGCTTGCATATTATCTCGTCAACAAATCCGCATCGCTCAAATCGCCTGCAAACGGCGACCTCGATTCCAATAACCGCCTGACCGCCGCCGACCTCACGCTTTTGAAGCGCGGCATCCTCGACGGCTCACTGACGAAAACAAGCAGTTCTTCCGATGAAACGGCAATGGAATTTGTTTCACACATCAAAGTCGGCTGGAATCTCGGCAATACGCTCGATGCCGTCCCGATGGCATACGCTTCCCCGACATCGTGTGAATCCTCGTGGGGATGCCCCGTCACCACAAAGCAGATGATCGACGCTGTCAAAGATGCAGGCTTCAACTGCGTCCGTGTTCCGGTATCGTGGGGTCAGAAAATGGACAACACCACCTATCAGATCGACGAAAACTGGATGAACCGCGTACAGGAAGTCGTCAATTACGTCATTGATAACGATATGTACTGCATTCTCAATATCCACCACGATAATACACCGGCAAATTATCCGTATTTCTATCCGGATTCCGCGCACTATGCACAGTCCGAAAAATTCGTTACATCCGTCTGGTCACAGGTTTCCGAACGCTTTGAAGCCTATGACAATCACCTGATCTTTGAAACGCTCAATGAGCCGCGTCTGGTCGGTCACAACAATGAATGGTGGATCGATCCGAACAGCAATGACTGCAAGGACGGCATGGACTGCGTCAACAAGCTCAATGCTGCTGCACTCGATACGATCCGCAAATCCGGCGGCAACAACGACAAGCGCTTTGTTCTGATGCCCTCTTACGCTGCAAACTGTGATGAATCGACACTGGCAGGCGTTGTGATGCCGAATGACGATCACATCATCGCAGAGGCACACGCTTATACACCGTATAACTTCGCACTTGCTGACGAAAAAGACGGCGGTACGCCCAACTGGAGCGAAGCAAACGGCGGCGCTGATATCGTGAACCTGATGAAGCGTTTGCAGAAAACATATCTGAGCAAGGGCATTCCGGTCATCATTGATGAGTTCGGCGCATCGAACCGCAACAACGAAGATACCCGTGCTGCATGGGCAAAGTTCTATGTATCGCAGGCTGATTCGTACGGTATCCCCTGTGTTCTGTGGGATAACAACCAGTTTGGAAACGGCTCGGAGAATCTCGGTCTGCTCAACCGCAACAATCTGACGATCGGTTATCCGAAACTGTTGGAAGGCATCATGGAAGGTGCAAAGAACCGCGGATAATTCCGCACACCGCATAAAAACAGCCGCAGGATCAGCAAAAAACTGATTCTGCGGCTTATTCTCTATCCTGTTCATTCCTTCACATAGCAGGCAATGATCTCACCGATATACATTCTGTGCGTATCATTGTCACCGTAGAACGCTGCGGCTGCATCTGCCGGAATATCCTTGATATCCAGATCGGCTGCAAAACGCTTCTTGCATACAAGCACACACTCCGCTTCCTCAAAGCTCATGCCGCCGTCCAATGCCGCCGGATGCAGTCCGGCTTCTGCCGCCTTATCGCAGTCTCTGCCGGAATGTGAACCGCAGAATGAAAGTGCCTTGCGCTGTTCCTCACCAAAGAAAGAAAGCGTAAAGGTATCCTGCTGCTCCATAAAGCCGAATGTATGGCGCGAATGACGCACATAGCAGGTCACGGAAGGCTTGTTCCACAGTACGCCTGCCGCGCCCCATGAACAGGTCATGCAGTTCCATCCGTCCTGCTCTGTTCCGGCTGTCAGCAAAAACCACTTTTTGCCGATCGCTTCAAACACATTTCCGTTCCATTCTTCCGGGTTGATTTTTTTCATTGACATATTTTTCTCCTTATCCGATGCGTGATCCTGCGCATCATAAATTTACGAACGATTCTGCAAACGCAGCTTGTCTGTTATCAGCGCGATAAATTCCGAATTGGTCGGTTTTCCTTTGCAGGTATTGACCGTGTAGCCGAAAAAGGCATTCAATGTATCCAGATTGCCCCTGTCCCACGCAATTTCGATCGCATGACGGATTGCACGTTCCACACGCGAGGGCGTTGTCTGATACTGTCCTGCAACACGCGGATAAAGCTGCTTTGTTACGCTGTCCAGCAGCTCCGGCTCATGATATGCGCTGACGATCGCAGTACGCAGATAATGATAACCCTTGATATGCGCCGGAACACCGAGCTGATGAATAATATCTGTTATGGTAATTGCGAGATCCTGACCGGCTCTCGTTGCGATCGCGCCAAGCGGCTGTTTATTGGTCAGCAGTGCAATGCGCTCGCCGAGTACATTCAGGTCAAAGGGCTTCAGCATAAAATAAGCCGCCCCGTTTTGCATGACCTGCTGTTCCACAAAGCTGTTGTCGTATGAAGATGTAACGATAAATGCCGGACGCTTTCCGTTTCCGGTATTTGCTTTTTTCATCAATTCTATTGCATCCATGTGCGGCAGAATGGCATCCACCACCACAACGTCCGGTGTATCACTCCGAATCGACTCCAGAACGGTATTGCCGTTCTTCGGTCTTGTATATGCGTACATCCCCTGTGAACGCAGGACACTGGCGCAGGATACACCGTACTCCGCCGTGTCGTCACCGATCAGAACCTTGACTTGCTTTTGCATGGTTCAACCTCCTTTTGCTTTATGTTTCCATTTTATCACGCATGGAACACAAATGCAAGAGCGAAGAATCACGAAAAAATACTGTTTCTGTCGAATATCAAAAATTCTGCAAAAATATATTAAAGCATCGTATCTGCGTCGATTCTGCTGCACTAAGAATGCGAATCATGCAGGAAAAGATCATAGTCTGTCGAATCACACGGATCTCTGTCGTGCATACAGAGGCGATTTCTGCATCATAAACGACATTCTCAAAGATTATCCGGATACGTAATATCAGAATATGCCGTATTCTGATGTGCCGGAGCTACAGGTCTGTCAAAAATACTGCCGGAACCTGTCGGCGCTCCAGTTTATAGCGCTGGATCTTCGTCAGCGGAATATTATAGTGCCGCACAGAGCGCTGATATCTTCCGGATGCAATATCGGTATGCAGTGCGCCGAGAAAAACCAGCGCATCCGGACTCAGCACCCTGCGGTTTTCTTCCAGATAATCATATCCGCCGGCACGATAGAATATTTCCAGTGCGATCGACAGATCACAGGCAGGCTCTGCCAGAATGCCGCGCAGCACCTGAAATCCGCGCTCCCACTGATATCCCTGCAGGATCGCATCGAGCTGATGCAGCGTTTTTCCGTCCTGCGGCGGAAAGCAGTCATTCTCCAGATAATAATTCAGTGTCCGGACAAGCAATTCTGCATCTGCCTGATTCCGGTGAGAAAGCACTTCCTCTGCTACTTCGCAGAGCAAAGTATCAGTCAGATAGGCAGACATTCCCTGCCGAACCGCATCCGGCGGAAGATGCACAAAGCCCGAATCTCCGAATTCCGGATAATCCGCAGGATAACAGGGCGTATCCGGCGCATAGTCACCTGTTCCGGCGGCATACATACACCATGCATCAGTCTGCTGTGTCCGCTGCAGATCGCTGCACAGTGCCGTCAGCAGTGCGCCGACCGTTGTCACTCTGTATTTTTCCATATACTTCCTCCGTTTCCGTTTGATGTCCATGCATCTTCCGGAATAATTTTTGGCTGGATTTTTGAAGTGTGCCGCTTCAATATCTGCGCATAATAAAGCTGTGCGGAACGAACAAGCAGCATTTCGGATTCCGCAGAGAGGAAGGACGCAAATGATTTTTCGCTGTAAATTTTTCCGGCTGCGCCGCGCTGCCGCTTGTACTGCCGCGCTCCTGATGAGTCTTTGCTGTGCGGTACAGTTCTATGCACACAGTCTGCCGGATCATTTCTATACGGATGCAGACCGCCCGATTTCCGTCACGACGGCACTTCCGGTCACATTGATCAGCCGGAAGCCGTCCGTTCCGCAGGGGCTGGAAGCCGAACTGCGGCTTTTCGGGATGTTTCCGGTCAAAACGGTCACGCTGACACCGCTGGAATCGGCAAATGTATGGATCGGCGGTGAACCGTTCGGCATCCGGATGCTGATGGCAGGCGTTATGGTCATCTCACTGAGTGAAGTGCAGACACCGGACGGCAGTCAATGCCCTGCCGCAGATGCAGGCATCCGGACAGGCGATATCATTGAAGCTGTCAGCGGCAGGCGCATCACAAGCAATGATGATATTCAGCAGGCTGTGGCAGATTCCGGCGGCAATGCAGTCGCCGTTGATATCCGGCGTGACAATATGCAGAAAACCATATCCGTCAAGCCCGCTTACGATCCGGATACCAAGCGCTGGCTGACCGGAATGTGGGTACGGGACAGCACAGCCGGCATCGGCACAGTCACCTATTATGCACGCTCTGAAAGCGGTCAGATCGCGTTTGCAGGGCTTGGACACGCAGTCTGCGATACAGATACCGGTGCGCAGATACCGCTTGCGTCAGGCGATGTGATCGCCGTATCGGTGCGTGATATCGTATCCGGTCATGCCGGAAAGCCCGGTGAACTGCTTGGAAAATTCGAGATCGGCGACAGCATCGGCACGCTTTCAGCCAATACGTCCTGCGGCATTTTCGGAACACTTGCTCAGCTTCCGCAAAAGCAAATTTCCGTCCCATTGGGATTCCGGCAGGATATCAGGCGCGGTGAAGCCGTCATGTATACAACGCTGAACGGCACATCTCCGCAGCCCTACAGCATCGAAATCGAGGAAATACGCGGTGAAGATACCGCATTCCGGAATCTCGTGATCCATGTCACAGATCCGGAGCTGCTGCAAAATGCCGGCGGTATTGTTCAGGGCATGAGCGGCAGCCCGATCCTGCAAAACGGCAGGCTGATCGGCGCTGTTACCCATGTATTCGTGCGTGATCCGACCAGAGGATACGGCATTTTTGCAGAGAATATGTTTGCGCAGACCGCATCACTTGCAGCCTCCGCAGCGTAACGCACGCGCAGATGCATCCGCATCCGGAAGCATCACCGCGGCAAAATAAGCAAAATAAAAAGGGGCGCTTCGGTACGAAACGCCCCCTTCTGTCATTCAAATTCCATGCAGCTCAGTCAGGAACGCTGCGATGATGCAGCACCTTTCGGAAAGGACTGCCTATTCTGTATCTGTCTGTGTGGGATCAGCGGCTCTCGTCGCTGAAACCGCTGTCAACCAAAGCGACCAGAGATGCAACTGCCTGCTCCTCATCAGTGCCGTCAGCAATAATACGGATCGCAGTACCGCCGACAATACCCAGTGAAAGGATACCCAGCAAAGACTTTGCATTCACGCGGCGCTCTTCCTTCTCGATCCAGATCGCAGAGCGGAACTCATTTGCCTTCTGGATAAAGAATGTAGCCGGACGCGCATGGAGTCCCACCTGATTCTGAACCATGACATCTTTAATACACATAAACTTTCTCTCCTTTATGATTTTTGATTAAAAACCAAATTGCGGACAATCGGAAATGTGCTCCGTAATCGCTCCGTCAAATACGGAAATAAATTCGCAATACAAAAAAGCGGAATGACCGTCAGCACTGTTATCTTTCTGCGCATCTCTGCCTGACCAGCCGTGCAGCCTGATTTTCAGCACCGAACATACTAAATATACATCTCGTATAACGCATGATACAAATTTCAAATTCCGAACGCTTGTGTCATTCACGGAAGCCTACTCTCATTATACTGATTTTATACTGTTTCGTCAATCTCTTTTCTACACAAAATCCATATATGCTCCCAAATTTCTACCCTATGCTACATTCAGAGGAATAGAACGCCGCCCCGTTTGGTTACTTTCACGAAATTTAATTGTTGAAAACCATTGGATGTGTGAACAACTTTCAACAAAGTAATTTGTTGAAATCGTCAAAGGCGGATTCAACTATTGTCCTTTGACCATTTTGCCCAAAGGTCGGGACGGCGGTTTCTGGTGATTTCCATACTTTGCTCGGCTCTCCATTGTGCAATGTTTTTGTGATGTCCGCTGAGCAAAACCTGCGGAACAGCCTCATTCTCCCAAATCTCCGGTCTGGTATACTGCGGGTATTCCAGAAGTCCGTTGAAATGGCTCTCCTCCTCATAGGCATCCGGTGACGGCAAAACATTCTCGCACATCCGTGCAACGGCATCCGTCAGGACGAGTGCCGGCAGTTCGCCGCCCGTCAGAACATAATCCCCGATCGAAATTTCCTCATCGGCGATCTTGTCGATCACGCGCTGATCGACACCCTCATAATGTCCGCAGAGCAAAAACAGGCGCGGCATTTCCGCCAGTTCGCGCACACGCTTCTGCGTCAGGACACTGCCTTTCGGAGACAGATATATTGTATGCATCGGCAGTTCTGACTGTGCGCGGACAGCCTGCCAGCAGTCATAGATTGGCTGTGCCTGCATGACCATGCCCATGCCGCCGCCGAACGGCGAATCATCCACACGGTTATGCTTATCTTTTGTATACGCTCGGATCTGATGGCAGTTGACCGTGATCGCGCCCTTTGCACGCGCTCTGCCGATGATGCTTTCAGAAAGCACTGCCTCGCACATTTCCGGAAACAGCGTTGCGATCTCAATCTGCATCGTCAAACAATCCCTTCAGCGGACGAATCGTGATCGTATCCGTTTCAAAATCTACCTTCAGAACGACCTCCGGAATCACAGGAACAAGGAGCATTTTTCCGTCCGGTGATTCGACTTCATAGACATCGTTTGCACCGGTTTGCAGAACATCATGCAGCTTGCCGTATTCCTTTCCGTCATCCGCATCGACCACGCGCATTCCCTGCAGATCCTGAATGAAATAGGTATCATCATCCAGTTCGACATCCTCACGGTTCATATACAGAACCGCATTGCGCAGCGCATTCGCCGCCTCCGGCGTGTCCACGCCTTCAATTTTCATCAGCACCATATTTTTCTGCACAACAGCACGTTCGATATGCAGCGGCGTATGCTCTTTGCCGCGGTAAAGCGTATCAAATTCGCTGAGGAATTCCGCACTGTCGCACCACGGCATGACCTTGACCATACCGCCCAGACCGTGAACATTCACGATCTTTCCGATCTCCAGATATTGCTTTTTCATATTTGCCTCCTGTTTCGGAAAGCATCCGCATTCCGGCATCCCATTCCGCAGATAAGCCGTTAAAACCGAGCTTCTGCGCTGATTTTAACGGCTCTCCATTTCGTATAGATCGGGATCATGCTCCTGCAAGCGCATTATTCTTCGGTCGCAGCCGCGCCGGCTTTCAGTGTACCGTGAGAAAGTGCCTTCAGATAAGCATTGATGAAATCATCGAGGCTGCCGTCCATAACTGACTGCACATTGCCGTTCTCACAGCCTGTACGATGATCCTTGACGAGTGTATACGGCATGAAAACATAGGAACGGATCTGGCTGCCCCACTCGATCTTGAGCTGATCGCCCTTGATATCAGAGATCTTATCGAGATGCTCACGTTCCTTGATCTCAACAAGCTTTGCACGCAGCATCTTCATACAGTAATCCTTATTCTGGAACTGCGAGCGCTGTGTCTGGCAGGATACCACAATACCTGTCGGGATATGCTCCAGACGAACTGCCGAACTGGTCTTATTGATATGCTGACCGCCGGCGCCGCTGGAACGGTACACCTGCATTTCGATATCCTCCGGACGGATCTCGACCTCGACATCATCAGAAAGCTCCGGCATGACTTCGAGCGCCGCAAATGACGTATGCCGTCTGCCGGATGCATCAAACGGCGAAACACGCACCAGACGGTGAACGCCCGCCTCGGATTTCAGGAAGCCGTAGGCATTTTCGCCCTCGACCATGAACGATGCAGACTTGATGCCTGCTTCATCACCGTCCAGCCAATCCAGAAGATCGACCTTAAAGCCGTGGCTTTCGGCATATTTGTTATACATACGGTAAAGCATCTGTGACCAGTCCTGTGCCTCCGTACCGCCTGCGCCTGCATGAAGCGTCAGGATCGCATTGGAGTTGTCATATTCACCGGTCAGCAGAGATTTCAGTTTTTCTGCTTCGAGCTGCGCCTTGAATGCCTCTGCATCCGCAAAGATCTCCTCATTGGAAGAATCATCGCCCTCCTCCAGAGAAAGCTCGATCAGCTCGATCGTATCCTCCAGCAGGGATTGCAGCTTTTCAAAGTTTTCGATCTTGCGCTCCAGTGTATTGCATCGCTGCGTGATCTTCTGTGCTTTTTCGTGATCGTCCCAGAAACCGTCGTATTCCATCTGGATACGCAGATCGCCAAGATCGGCTTTGGCGCGTGCGATCTGAAGCACCTCGCCAAGCTCCTTGACCTCCGGTCTTGCGTTCACAAGCTCATTTTTGATATCGTCCAGTAATATCATATCAGATTTCCTTTCGGTCGGTATCGTACCGCGGACAGTCACATTCCGGACTGCCGCGCAAATTTCCACATATACTATTTTACAGGATTTTCCGCGTTATGTCAAGTAGTATTCCGGCGGCTCAGCGTGGAAATCACTGTGCAATCTGCACAAGGTCTGCCCCGAACGGCAAATTATGCACGCTCCGGCAAATCTGATGCTCAGATCAGCCCGAAATCCCGAAGCTGCCGCGCAAGTCTTGCGATCGGCAGTCCGACAACATTATAGTAATCGCCGTGAATGCCTGCGACAAGCAGACCGCCCTGTCCCTGTATGCCGTATGCACCGGCTTTGTCATAAGGCTCATCAGAG
The DNA here is from genome assembly GCA_045628085.1 of Oscillospiraceae bacterium. Taxonomy (GTDB): domain Bacteria; phylum Bacillota; class Clostridia; order Oscillospirales; family Ruminococcaceae; genus Firm-04. The sequence goes on from JAZQOZ010000106.1 coordinate 32,295, forward strand.
GCGGCATAGGCATCAATTTCCGCATCGGAAAGCGGATAAAACTGCACGCCTGTTTCATCGGAGAAGCTCGCAGAGTGTCCGTCCCAGAAAATTGCAGCGCCGGTCACGACCTTGTGCATTCTGCCGGACAGCGCACGGAGCATCCGCTTGCAGTCGGCTTCATCCACAGGCTTTCCGAGTATTTCGTCATCCAGCAATACAGTCGTATCTGCACCGATCACGACCGCATCCGGATGCAGCTTTGCTACTGCCGCCGCCTTCCGGACAGCAAGCAGTTCTGCGGCAGCATCCGCCGGAATCCCTTCCGGCAGTGTTTCATCACATTCCGAAACGATCACTTCAAACGGAATATTCAGCTTTCCGAGCAGTTCCTTTCTGCGCGGTGAACCGGATGCTAATATCAGCTTCATATCGGTTTGCTCCTTTCAGTCTCTCTGCCGCACTTGACGCAGACGACAGAATCAGGTATAATATAGCAAATAGCATCTCACACAAGGAGAATCATGTATGAAAGCATTTCTGAAAAAGAATCTGGGCATTATCATCATTCTTGCGGTATTTCTTCTGTTTGCCGGCTTCTGGTTTCTGTTCTGGGACCGCATCAGCAATCAGGTCACAAACGCCGCATACCGATCCGTATTCGATACATTCAGCTTTGAGGGCGCATATTACGTGCGCTGTGATTTGCAGACCGTACAGGCATATCTGCCGGAAACGGATGCTGTCACAGCCGAACTTTTCGGCAAACAGCTCGGCGAACTGAACTTTCCGACCGAACTCGGAACGGAAACCTGTCCGCTTTACGCCTGCAAGCCCATGCAGGATGCCGGAAAGAAAAATGCGGTCGTCCTGCTTGAAAAATCGGACGGTATCAGTGCCTATGAGCTTTCCGGATTTGAATATCTGGATGAGCAGACCTCGATCTGGGCAGTCTGCGCATCCTACGGCATCAGCTATGCAGAAGATATCGAATCCGTGACAGTCAAAAGCAAGGAAGGCGAACTGCTTGAAACCATTACAGACAGCGGCGCACTCTCTGATTTTGTTGAGAAGCTGCTGAAACTCGGTGATGACATCGGGGAAGCAGGCATCTCGGAAGCATATTACAATGCCTATACAGAAGAATTCGGCGAAACCGGACAGATCTGGCTTGAGGATGACACCGTAAAAGCAGAAAACGACGATGTCTATAATGAAGCAATGGATTTCTGGACAAAAGATCTGCGGCTCGTGACCATTTCGCTGAAAAACGGATATCAGCTCCGTGACTGCATCTATGCACCGATTCCCGGCACATTTTCCATCTACGGAGATTATGCGATCACGGAGCCGTTCTTCTCATGATACAAATTATGATTTGACGTTTTCGCTGTCAATATTATGATGCACATTTTCCAGTGCTTCCGAAGAAATTGTGACATTATGCATGGTTGCCGCCGCAAGCTCGGTATCCTGATGGCCGCGGAACACGAATTTCAGGAAAACCGGACAGAGGATCGAGCTTGTAATGATCAGAAAAATCGTTGCGACAAGCGGATCAATACCGCCCTGCGGCGCGATCAGAACCGAGCCGGTCGCATACACAGCAAGTGCGACCTCGCCGCGTGCGATCATACCGAAGCCTGCCGCAAGGGATTCCTTTTTATCATATTTGAAGCATCGTGCCGCAGCCGTGCAGCCGATCACTTTTCCGAGAATACCTGCCGCGACAAATGAAAGCACGAACAGCATACTCGACCAGTGAAATGCGCTGAAATCTGCGCTGATACCGATGTATGCAAAGAACATCGGCGTGAAGAACATATAGCTGCTGACGATGACCTTACGGTCAACGAACTGGCTGTCACCAAGACCGCTCAGCACAAGACCTGCCATATATGCACCGGTAATTGCCGCGATCCCGAAAAATTCCTCTGCGGCGTATGCAAAGAAAAAGCACGCTGCAAATGCAAAAATACTCGTCCGGCGCTTGTGCGGATAGATCTTGACCATCTGCCGGAATGCGCGGCGCAGCAAATAGCCGACCACGACAGTAAACAGGAAAAAGCCTGCCACGCGCAGCAGCGTCAGCCAGATACTACCCTCGCCGCCGAGCCCGGTGATCACACTCAGGGCAACAATACCGATCACATCGTCAATGATCGCCGCACTCAGAACCGTCGTTCCGATCTTTGTTTTCAGCTTTCCAAGCTCACGCAGCGTCTCTACAGTGATACCGACGCTCGTTGCAGAGAGAATGCATCCGATAAACAGCGCATTCATGAGCTTTTCACCGTCATGGACTGCTGAAAGTCCGCCCATGAACAGCAATGCAACAACTGTTCCGAAGATGATCGGAACCAAAACGCCTGCCAGTGCAATGCAGGTCGCCGCCGCACCGCTTCGCTTCATCTCGCGGAAATCGGTTTCCAATCCGCTTGAAAACAGGATAAAGACAACACCGATCTGCGAAAAGCTTTTCAGGACATCCATTTCGATCTCAGTCGGATGGATCAATCCTGCGAAGCCTGTGCCGTGGAATAATGCCGGACCGATCAGCAAACCGGCAAGGATCATTCCGACCACCTGCGGCAAACCGATCTTTCGCATTACCATTCCAAGAAATTTTGTTGACAGCAAGATAATCCCGCAGTCGAGCAAAATATTCATCACATTAAAATCCATGCAATTTCACTCCAGATTTTCAAATACACGTCAAAAGCAGGACAGTAGATGTCCTGCTTTTTGTTTGACTTATTCGGAATAAAACTCACTCATAGAGCGGATATTTTGCGCAAAGTGCGCCAACGCCCTCACGAATCTCGTCTGCCTTTGTCTCGAACTGTGTAGCAGTCAGGTACATGAACTCAGCAATTTTCTCCATATCCTCAGTCACAAGACCGCGGCTGGTAACTGCCGGTGTACCGACACGGATACCGCTTGTAACCATCGGCTTCTCCGGATCGTTCGGGATCGCATTCTTGTTGACAGTGATATAAACCTCATCCAGACGATGCTCCATCTCTTTACCGGTAATGTGAACCGGACGGAGATCAACGAGCATCAGGTGGTTGTCCGTACCGCCGGAAACGAGGTCGAAACCACGGTCAAGCAGTCCCTTTGCAAGAGCCTGTGCATTGTCAACGATCTGCTGTGCATAAGCCTTGAAGGACGGCTTCAGTGCCTCACCGAAGCAGACTGCCTTACCGGCAATAACGTGCATGAGCGGGCCGCCCTGAATGCCGGGGAAGATCGCCTTATTGATCTTCTTCGCAAGCTCCTCATCGTTGGTCAGGATCAGACCGCCGCGCGGGCCGCGAAGTGTTTTGTGTGTGGTGGTGGTGACAACGTCAGCCAGACCGACAGGAGACTGATGCAGACCTGCTGCAACGAGACCTGCAATGTGAGCCATATCGACCATCAGCATTGCGCCGTTGTTATGTGCGATCTCAGCGAGTCTGGTGAAGTCGATCGCGCGCGGATATGCAGAAGCACCTGCAACGATCAGCTTCGGATGATGCTCTTTGGTGAGCTTTTCAACTGCATCATAATCGAGTGTTTCGTCATCGCCCAGACCGTAGGAGATGAAATTGAAGTATTTACCGGAAAGGTTGACCGGAGAACCGTGTGTCAGGTGACCGCCGTGTGCAAGGCTCATACCGAGAACGGTATCGCCGGGCTGAAGCAGTGCAAAATAAACGGCAGTATTTGCCTGTGCGCCGGAATGTGCCTGTACGTTTGCATAGTTTGCGCCAAAGAGCTTCTTTGCACGCTCAATCGCGATCTGCTCAACGATATCAACAGCCTCGCAGCCGCCGTAGTAGCGCTTTCCGGGATAACCCTCAGCATATTTATTTGTCAGAACAGAGCCCATAGCAGCCATAACAGCCGGAGAAACGATATTCTCGCTGGCGATCAGCTCCAGATTCCGTCTTTGACGGGCAAGCTCCTGCTGCATTGCAGCACCGACATCGGGATCACAATTTTCGAGATAACCAATCGTGTCAATCAGATCATTATACATAACTTTCAATCCTTTCCGATTTTCTCCTGTGTTCACACAGTCACATATAGTAATTATAGCACATTTCCGGAAAAGATGCAATAGGCAAATCAGATTTTTTCGCATTTCCGGACAAAAAAATTCGCACCACCCGATCTGGATGGTGCGAATCATATTCATTTAGAATTACTTGGACAGATCATCAATCATCTTTGCGATGAACTTCAGGATCTTAACAGTGTCATCACTGCCAACAGTACCATCGTGGGTAACATCAGCATTGATCATACCCTGTTCGGTAACCTTTGCATCTGCATCTTCTGCGAGCAGACGAGCGAGCAGAACTGCGTCAGCAACGTCAACGCCGTCCTTGCAGTTTACATTGCCCCAATCAGCGTCATTTTTGTCAGGCTGAGTACCCTTGGACTTCACGCTGACAGAACCGGCAGAGAAAGAAGCAGTGTAATCAGTTGTGCCGGACTCGCCGACAGCAGACAGATAAGCGGAAGCCTTTGTAGAAGAATCCGGATAGATGTTACGGTCTGCGCCTGCGCCCTCGAGCTTGTAGGAAGCACCAGCCTCTGCGCTGTCCTTAACGGTACCGGTTAGGGTAACGAACACGCCGTTGCTCTTGACCCAGTACTGAGAATCAGTCAGACCGGTTGCCCATACGATAACGATCTGCTTGCCGTTGTCGTACCAGTTAAACAGTGTATCGCCGAGATCTCCCTCTTTGCTCTTTGCGCCGGTATCGCCGATCGTGCCGAGCTTAACATCGGAAATCTTCAGTGCGCTATCGTAGTTGATAGCGAAATCAATCGAGCTGAGACCGGAAGACGGTACAGAGCCCAACTCAACATCGACAGAAAAAGAATCGCCGGCAGCATCCACGGTATCCGAGCCGATCTTAACATCAACGCTATCGGCCGCGAAAGCGGAAATACCCAGATTCACAACTGTCATTGCCATAGCCAGAAGGCCGGAAATGATCTTCGTTTTTTTCATGTTCATACTCCTCCAATATATGTATGTATGCGGTAATACGGATGCAGGATGCATTCCGTACCGTGATGCGGATGTCCCCTTCTTCACCCACTTCACTAGATACCATCTATATCTTAACTGAATACGAAAAAAAATGCAATGACTTTTTGTATCATGTTTATGACCAATCGCACATTCATTTTTTAAAAATGGTATTATATTGCTGTGCAAGTGCGAATCAGGTGTTATTTATGTACTATATTGCGATTGCTTATATCATAAACAGTATACAAACGGACACAAAAAAACAAACCTGCCGGAGTAAATTCCCCGACAGGTTTGCTGTAACTTACTTATTTGAGCATACTTGCGATCTCGCCGGCGAAATCGTCAACACGCTTTTCGATGCCCTCGCCGCAGATGAAGCGAACAAAGCTGTTCACTGTGATCGGAGCGCCGGCCTTCTTGCCGCAGGCAGCAACATACTGCTCGATGGACTCGCCTTCGCCCTTAACAAACTCCTGGCAGAGCAGGCAGTTGTCCTTGTAGTAAACGCCGAGCTTGCCCTCTGCGATCTTTGCAAGAACCTGCTCCGGCTTGTTTGCCATCTTCGGATCCTCTGCCATCTGCGCCATAACGATCTGCTTTTCCTGCTCGATGACGGATGCCGGAACTTCTTCCTTTGTGAGGTAAGTTGCCTTCATTGCATCAGCCTGCAGAGCAACGTCATTCAGGCATTCGAGAACGTCAGCGCTTGCGCCTGCATCAGTAGATGCTGCAACCAGAACGCCTTCCTTCTTATTGAAGTGGACGTACTCTTTGACAACACCTTCCAGACGGGCAAAGCGGCGGATCTGAAGATTCTCACGGAACTTGAGGAAGATCTCCTGAAGTGCTTCCTCAACGGTCATATCCTTGCCGGAGAACTTGGTTGCCTTCAGAGCATCGAGGTCAGCCGGATTTGCTTCGAGAACGGTCTGAGCCAGACCTTCGCAGAAGCCGACAAATTCCTCATTCTGTGCAACGAAGTCGGTCTCGGAGTTTACTTCAACGATCGCACCGACGGTGTGGTCTGCATTGGTCACTGCGATAACAGCGCCCTCTGCTGCGATACGGTCAGCCTTCTTAGCCTGATTGGCAAGACCTTTTTCACGCAGGATAACGATTGCCTTCTCGACATCGCCGTCTGCTTCGGTCAGTGCCTTCTTGCAGTCCATCAGGCCTACGCCGGTGGACTTGCGGAGATCATTCACGTCTTTTGCGGTAAAATTAGCCATTTCAGTTCTCCTCCCGTAGATTACTCAGCAGCAGCTTCTTCTTCGGCAGCAGCAGTTTCCTCAGCAGCCTGTGCATCTGCACCCTGTCTGCCTTCGATGACTGCGTTTGCGATCGTGCCTGCGATCAGCTTGACCGCACGGATCGCATCGTCGTTGCCGGGGATAACGTAATCCACATCATCCGGATCACAGTTGGTATCAACGATCGCAACGATCGGGATGCAGAGCTTCTTTGCTTCTGCAACAGCGATCTTTTCCTTGCGCGGGTCAACGATGAAGAGTGCGCCCGGCAGTTCCTTCATGCCCTTGATACCGCCGAGGAACTTTTCGAGTTTCTCGATCTCAAGAGTCAGCTTTGCAACTTCCTTCTTGGGGAGCAGAGCGAATGTGCCGTCTGCTTCCATAGCATGGAGCTGCTCCAGACGCTTAATGCGCTGCTGGATGGTCTTGTAGTTGGTCATCATGCCGCCCAGCCAGCGAGCATTTACAAAGTAAGAGCCGCTGCGCAGTGCTTCCTCGCGGATAGAATCTGCTGCCTGCTTCTTTGTACCGACAAAGAGAACAGACTTGCCTTCTGCGGAAAGCTCACGAACGAAGCTGTATGCTTCTTCGAGCTTGCGAACGGTCTTCTGCAGATCAATGATGTAGATACCGTTGCGCTCCGTGAAGATGTACGGAGCCATTTTCGGGTTCCAGCGTCTGGTCTGATGACCGAAGTGTACGCCGGCTTCGAGGAGCTGTTTCATAGATACAACGCCCATTTTAGTGATCCTCCTGAAAAATATAAATTTGGTTTTGACCTCCGGACAGCACAAGGAGTCGCCGCGTCACAGGCGGATGATCCGCTTTCAGAACCGAGCGGCTGTGCCGATCCGTGCGAAGTGCCTAATCATTATACCATATTTTGCGCAGCATTGCAAGAAAGTACAGCGGCATCTCGCGCAGAAAAATCAGCGCCTTCGGCACGGCTTTTTATGATTATTTCACAATCAGCCGCATCAAAGGCGCTTTCATATTCAATTATTGAGCTGATTTCTTTTTACGCTCACGGTTTTCCTTCAGCATTGCAAAGAGCTGTTTCAATTTCATCGGTTCGCCGCGGTAAAGCACAAGTGCCTTATAGATCGCGGCGGCAAGCATAATGAACAGGATAACCGAAGCGATCAGTATTGCGATCGTTCCGAAGCCGAGCGTCAGCGGAACTTCTTTCATGATCAGTGCGCCCGGTGTCACGAGGATCGACGTAAACGGGAACAGCTTGAGCCAGAGTGCATCCGAGACAAACTGCGTTTCACCTGCATCGACATCTGCCATCATTTCCGACGGCGACATGATGCAAAGGAAGAAGCTCGCAAGAAGGATCAGCGTAAACATCAGATTGGTCTTATTGAGATCCTCCGGCTTGGATGCCATTGCACCGGACAGCGCAGAAAGCGACAGATAGAGCAAAAAGCCGAGTGCGAGGATCACAATGCTCAGCAGCACGCCGGGGACAGATATCGAAAACAGCGAATCGGACAATTCATTGACCATCATAATCGTGGAATTATCCGTTTCCGGAACCATGCGCAGGGCAAATGCCGTACCGCCGACTGAACCGCAGATCAATGATACGAGCCAGACCAAAAGCTGTGCGACTGCTGCGGATGCTGTTGCAAACAGCTTGCCTGTCATCAAAGCTGTCGGATGAACAGCGACCAGGATCGTTTCCATGAGCTTTGAGGTCTTTTCGAGCAGAACACTGTTTGCCATGCTCTGACCATACAGCACCACCATCATATACATGACCATCAGCATGAAATACGGAATGGCGAAACTGATCATCTGCCCGATCAAATCCTTATCCTCAGATGCCACTTCATCGTCCGCACCGACAGATGCTGTTTCGGTCAGCACCGGCATAGAAAGCAGTGCTACGCCCTCCGGTGACAGATCGACTTTCTGCATCAGGATCATCTGAAAAGAATCCGCAACCATATTGCCGAGTCTGCTCGCCTTAATGCGCGAGATCTCTGTGATCTGCGTAAGATACACCGTTGTCAGATACGTCCCGTCCGACTCCGTGACGCGCAGAATGACTGCATCATCCTTTTCTGCGGTCTCACTGATCGCCGCATCCATTGATGCACAGGCAATGAATTCCGGATCATCCTCTTTCGTTCTCAGGACATTGTAATCTGCTTCGCCCTCTGTTTCATCTACAACAAATACTGTGGCGATCTGTGTCTCATCATCCTTCTTATCCTCTTTTTCGCCGACAGAACACATAAAGTACATCAGCAGCGGGATACCGGCAAGCATCATCAGCGCAACGACAAGCGTTGAAATGATCCATCCTTTTGACAGCATGACCTGTTTCAGCGTGAACCAAAAGACCTTGCCCGATCCGGCAAAGGGATTCTTCTTCATATTAGACTGCATGAGAATCCTCCTTTCCGGCTTTTTCGGCTGCCTTATTCTCTTTCAGCATCCGGATGAACTGCTTCGGTTTCGGGAAACCGCCGCGATACAGCAGCATCATCTTATAAACCGTTCCGGCTATGCGAATGAGGAACACAGCCGTCACCGCCTGAATCACAAGTCCGAGGATCAGAAGCGGCATACCGATCTTTCCGCAGATGTAATTCGGCAATGCATTGAACACTGAGGTAAACGGAAAGAGCGAGAAAAAGATGTTGGCAGCATCGCTTTCAAATATCGGTGCAAAGGTGCTGCAAATAAAAGAAATAACCAGCGTCATAACAACGACAAGACTTGCCTGCTGTGTATCCTCCATTTTTGAACAGCATGAACCGACAATGCCGCTCAATGCCGAATAGATCGCATAAACAAGCAGGATGCTGATGACCAGCAGTACGATCGTTCCGGCATTCAGATGGATCGAGGAAAGATCAAAATGCAGCAGATCATTTGCCATATCCGTGATCGTTGACAGATCGGTGATCTGCTTTGTAATAAAAATGGATATCACAACGCCCAGTGCTGCCAATGCCAGACCGCCGAAGATATAGGTCGTAACAGCAAGGAGCTTTCCGACCAGCAGCGCTGTCGGAGAAACGCTGACCATCAGCATTTCCACCAGTTTCGAGGTTTTTTCCTCCATACAGAGCTGGAAAATATAGCCCATCGAAAGCGCACAGAGCATGAACACGAAGTAATTATATGCCAAGCTCGTCATAGCGTGCGTACCCGCATTGGTTTCCTCCTCACCGCGCAGGAAATCGCTGATCTTTGAGACCTGTGAGACTGCTTCGGAATGGATCACAGCCTCCTGCGCCTCCGTAATGGAAAGTACATTCAGCAGAGAGGAATGCAGAACATCTTCAAGCACACTGTTCAGCGCTGCCGCATCTGCATGGGTAACATCGAAGTCTCTGCCGTAGCGTGTGCTGATCATGAAGTAGCCTGCCTCGGCATTCTGTGTGATCACGGCAGCCGCAGCATCCCGTTCCTCTGCCAGATGCTGATTCAGTGCGGCATCATCTTCGTCCGTTTCCTGATAATTCAGGTCAGCAAAGCGCACATCTTCAAAAAGTGCAGCCGTATCAAGCGGCACCTCGATCTCATTTCTCAGATAGAGCGTATGGATACCGGTTTCGGTGCTTTCCTTTTTCTCGCCGGAGAACACTGCCGCTATCGGCAGTGCCGCAACGGCGACCACGAACAGTATCGCCAGAAAAATGATGACGGAGCGCGTTTTGTAATGCTGCTGCACCGTGTAGCGATATACGTTCCCTGCACCGCGCAGATTACTGTTCTTCATGCGTCTCGCCCACCTTTTCTACAAAAATCTCATGCAGGCTCGGTTCACGAAGTTCAAAGGCGATCAGCGTAATGCCATTTGCAACAAGCTCTTTCAGCAGTGCATTCGCCTGTGCTTCTCCGCTGACTCTGCACTGATAGGAAAATCCGACGCTCGACAGCACGGTAATGCATGCCGCCTCGATCATCGGGCGAAGCTCCTGCTCTGCCTTGACAAAAAGATTGATTCTTCCGTAGCCTTTTTTAATGTCGGCAAGATTTCCCTGCAAAACGGTCCTGCTGCGGTCAAGGATCGTCAGATCCGTGCAGAATTCCTCGATCGTTGCCATCTGGTGACTGGACATGATGAGATATTTTCCCTTACTGATCTCCTCGCGGATAATGCTCTTGAACAGATCGGTATTGACCGGATCAAGACCGGAAAGCGGTTCATCTAGGATCAGCAGCTCCGGATCGCTCAGCAATGCCAGCATAAACTGGATCTTCTGCTGATTGCCCTTTGAGAGCTGATCTGCCTTTTTCGGCTTGACCGGCCGTCTGCCTTCCTGCGGCGGATAGAGATATTCCGTCGCTTCCAGACGGTCAGCCCAGTAATTGATGCGTTTTTTTGCTTCGGCACGCGGAACGCCGCGCAGGGATGCAAAATACAGGAGCTGATCCATCAGCGTATTCTTCGGATAAAGTCCGCGCTCCTCTGCAAGATAGCCGACATTGCAGGTTCGCAGTGTCAGCGGGCCGCCGTTCCACTGCACGGAGCCGCCGTCCTTTACCAGCATATTCAATATCATACGGATAGAAGTCGTCTTGCCTGCACCGTTCGTACCGAGCAGCGCGTAAACACCCGGCTCTTTCATTTCAAAGCTGAGATGATCGACAACGACTTTTTCGCCGTACTTCTTATATAGTTCTGTAACCTGAAAGCCCATAGTCGCCTGTTCCTTTCTGAATATATGTAATTATTGCGATCCATTCGACAGAATCATACACATGACACTGCTATTTTATCATATTAAGCCGAAAAAAGAAAGAGCAATAAAAACGATTTATATATTTCATCAAGGAATCAGAATCCGCCTCTTTTCTTTTTAGTAATCATCCACGATTTCAGGAATCCGAGCATGAAAATTTGTGCAAAAGCGGTAATTTTCTCCGATTCACTTGACTGCCTGCCGTTTTTATGGGATAATAGTATGCGGCTGCCGGAAACGGCAGAACCGTGATATGACTATTAAGAAAAACGGAGGCCGCACACAATGATCTCTTCCATGATGTTCCCCGTTCTGTTTGCTTCAGGCGGTGCAGAGGCGCTTGCTGAAAAAATGACTGAACTGCTCGGCGGTCTGCCGCCGATCCTGATTCCTTTTATCATCTCCATGATCCCGATTCTGGAGCTGCGCGGCGGTCTGATCGCTGCATCTATCTTAGGGATCCCGATGTGGCAGGCGATCGGTGTCTGCATCCTCGGAAATATTCTCCCGATCCCGTTTATTCTGCTGTTCATCGAAAAGATACTCGACTGGATGGAAGGCTGCAAGATCGGCTGGATGCGCAAGCTCGCAACATGGCTGAAAGAACGCGGCACAGGCAAAAAGGCAGAAAAAATACGCAAAGTCGAATTTGTCGGACTGCTGCTGTTTGTCGGCATTCCGCTGCCGGGTACCGGCGCATGGACAGGTTCTCTGATCGCATCGCTCCTGCACGTAAAGCGCAAAAAATCCGTTCCGGCAATTTTCCTCGGACTTATCCTCGCTACGATCATTATGACGATCATCTCCTACGGCGGACTTCAGGCAATTATCAACCTTTTCTGAATTTGTAAACAATCGGCATTGCTTTGCAGGCAGTGCCGGTTGTTTTCATCTTGCACATTCAGCGGTGCGTTTTTCGACGCTGATTTGTATATCCATACAAAAATCACCAGAAGCCCGGCGAAATAAAGGATTTTTCACCCCCGATGCGGTATATAATAATCAGATGAATCTGCAAAGGGGGCTTGCCGAATGACCGTCCGCGAACAGACCGAATCCTTTGAAAAAATAACGCTTTGCGAAAGTGCCTGCCATGCCGATGCTGCCGTGCGTGATGTGCCGGAGCCGCTTTGTCCGCTGCGCACCGAATTTCAGCGTGACAGAGACCGTATTCTGCACTGCACCGCATTCCGGCGGCTCAAGCGCAAAACGCAGGTCTTTCTTTCTCCGATCGGAGATCATTACCGCACACGGCTGACACATACGCTGGAAGTCGCGCAGATCGCGCGGACTATGGCACGGGCACTGCGCATGAATGAAGACCTGACCGAAGCGATCGCACTCGGCCACGATCTCGGACATTCGCCGTTCGGTCATGCCGGTGAAGCAGCTCTCAATGCGATCACACCCGGCGGCTACAAGCACTATGAACAAAGCGTCCGCGTGGTGGAATACATCGAAAAAAGCGGAAAAGGACTGAATCTCACCAAGCAGGTGCGGGACGGCATCCTCTGCCATACCAATATGACCGCGCAGACCGCCGAGGGCAACCTTGTGCGCCTTGCAGACCGCATTGCCTATATCAATCACGATATTGACGATGCCATTCGCGGCGGTATCCTCAGAGAAGATGATCTGCCGCGTGACTGTACCGAAATTCTCGGTCATTCCAAATCGCAGCGCATCACAACGATGATCACCTCTGTCATCGAACACGGCATCACGGAGATCGACATGATGCCGGCGATCCGGCAGGCACATGATGCACTGCATTCATTCCTCTACCAGAATGTCTATTCCGGCTCTGCCGCAAAAACGGAAGATCATAAGGCACAGGAGCTGATCCGCAGACTCTATGCCTATTATCAGGAGCATCCGCAGGAAATGCCGGCTGAATATCAGGCGCTTGCGGAACGCTTTTCCGCTGAACGCGCCGTTTGTGACTATATTGCAGGCATGAGCGACGACTACGCGATCTATGATTACGAAAAACTCTTTATCCCGCGCTCGTGGGATGTCAAATAACGATCCGGATTGAGAATAAGCAGCACATTTCGGGGACTGCGCGGCTTCTCACTTCGCAAAAGGTGGTGAATACACGTATGCTGCCGCAGGAATTTATCTATCAGCTCAAACAGGCAAACCCGATCGAACAGGTCATGGGCAGCTATGTGCAGCTCATCCGCGCAGGCTCTCTGCTGAAATGCCAATGCCCGTTTCATTCCGAGAAAACGCCTTCCTGCGTTGTTTATGCCGATACGCAGGATCAGCATTTCTATTGTTTCGGCTGTCATGCCGGCGGTGATGTGATCTCCTTTATCCGGCAGATCGAGGGCATCAGCTACATGGATGCCGTCCGGATGCTCGCGGAGCGTGCAGGCATTGCCGTTCCGTCACAGGGCAGCGACCGCAGAGAGGAAAATCAGCGGATGCGCCTTCTGGAACTGAACCGCGCCGCTGCCAACTACTATTTTAAGCAGCTGACAGGCAGTGACAAGCGCGGACTTGCCTATCTCAAAGACCGCGCACTTCGTCCCGATATCATCAAAAAATACGGGCTGGGATTTGCCGGTGAACAATGGGACGGGCTTTTGAATGCCATGCATCAGCTTGGATTTACCGATGAGGAACTGCTTGCTGCGAATCTATGCAGCCGTTCTGCAAAATCCGGCAATCTCTATGACCGTTTCCGGAGCAGAGTGATGTTCCCGATCATTGATCTGCGCGGCAATGTTATTGCATTCGGCGGCAGAACCATTGAAAAAGGCGGCGAGCCCAAGTATCTCAATTCATCCGATACACCCGTATTCAAAAAGGGACGCAATCTCTTTTCGATGAATTTTGCAAAGAGATCACAGTCCAAGCGTCTGATCCTTGCGGAAGGCTATATGGATGTTATTGCGGTGCATCAGGCAGGCTTTGAAAATGTCGTTGCCTCTCTCGGCACGGCACTGACACCCGATCAGTGCAGACTGATGCGGCAGTATGCCGATGAAGTCGTGATCTCCTACGACAGCGATGCCGCAGGTCAGAATGCGACCGTCAAGGCGGTCAATCTGCTGCGTGCTGTCGGTCTGCGTCCGCGCATCCTGCGGATGCACGATGCCAAGGATCCCGATGAATATATCAAAAAATTCGGTGCAGCATATTTCCGGAAGCTGCTCGAAGATGCTGACGATGCCATGACCTATGAGCTGAACCGCTGCCGTGACGGAACAGATCCCGCCAGTGAGGACGGTACGATCACCGCACTGCATAAAGCAGTCAATATCCTTGCCGGTATCGAGAATGAACTCGACCGCAATGTTTATCTTTCGCGTGTCGCAAAGGATTACGACGTTGCGCCGGAACTGCTGCGTTCACAGGTCGAGCGTGAATTTCGCAAACGCCGTGCCGGTGCGAAAAAACAGAACTGGCAAAATAAAAAAATGGCACCGCGGCTGCGCGATCCGGTCAATCCGGATGCATCACAGCATCACGCAGAAGCAAAAGCCGAAGAACAGATCCTCTGTTACCTGTTCCGGCAGCCTGATGCGCTGGAATCCGTTCTGGCAAGAATCAAACCGGAAGAATTTGTAACTGCATTTCACCGGAAAATATATGAAAAGCTCGCGGAAATGCTGCCGCAGGGCTATGATTTTTCTCTCTCACTCTTTTCCGGAGAAGATTTTACGCCGGATGAATTCGGCAGGATCACCGGCATTATGGCACAGAATGAAATACTGGACAATATCAGTCCGAGATCAGTTGAGGACTGCATCACCCTGCTGAAGCAAAAGCCGATGCGGGATGTCGATGTGGCAGCCCTCAGCGATGCCGATGCATCTGCGTTTTTTGCGCAGATACGGCAGAATAAACGTTAAATTGCGCGATACCGCGTTTAGCTTTACAGAACGGCGCAATGCGCCAAGGAGGAATCGGAAAATGGCAGACGAAGAAAAGCGGCTGAATCAACTGCTTGAAAAAGCAAAGGCAACCGGCAGGATCACGATTGCTGAGGTACAGGAAGCATCCGAAACGCTCTCTCTTGAGCCGGATGTCATTATGGAACGCTGTTCGGCGCTCCAGATCGAACTTGCAGATGAAGAGATCTGCATCGACGATATGGTTGATCCGGCTGTCACAATGGCAAATGATGAGATCTCTAACGACGACTCTGTGAAGATCTATCTCAAGGAGATCGGAAGAGTACCGCTGCTGACAACGGATGAGGAAACAGAGCTCGCACGCCGCCTCGCAGACAATCCCCATGACGAAGGTGCAAGACAGCGTCTTGCAGAGGCAAATCTCCGTCTGGTCGTCAGTATTGCAAAGAAATATGTCGGCAGAGGAATGCAGTTCCTCGATCTGATCCAGGAAGGCAATATGGGACTGCTGAAAGCAGTCGATAAATTCGATTATACCAAGGGATTCAAATTCTCCACATACGCAACATGGTGGATTCGTCAGGCGATCACCAGAGCGCTTGCCGATCAGGCACGTACCATCCGTATTCCGGTCCACATGGTCGAAAGCATCACAAAGGTGAAAAAGGTTTCGAGCCAGATTCTCCACGAAACCGGACAGGAGGCAAGTCCGGAGGAGATCGCGCGCAGACTGGATATGCCTGTTGAAAAGGTACTGGAGATCATGCGCATCGCACAGGATCCCGTTTCCCTCGAAACACCGGTCGGTGAGGAGGAGGACAGCCATCTCGGCGATTTCATTCCGGACGATCAGGCTCCCTCTCCGGATGAAGCGGCATCCAATGCCATGCTGAAGGAACAGCTCAATGAAGTGCTTTCAACACTGACAGACCGCGAAGCCAAGGTCATGCGGATGCGTTACGGTCTGGAAAACGGCAGACAGCAGACGCTCGAAGATGTCGGCAAGGCACTCGGCGTTACCCGTGAGCGTATCCGTCAGATCGAAGCCAAGGCACTGCGCAAGCTCAAGCATTACAGCCGCAGCAAAAAGTTGCAGGGCTATATTGACTGAGCAGAAAAGAACGTTCAGAATTTCAGAATGTATTTTGGGAGGAATGGAAAAAATGGCTACACCTGAGCAGCAGCAAAAAGTTGAACAGCTCCTCGAACGTGTGAAAATGGCCGGAAAGCTCCTCCAGAATGAGCTGGATGCGGCGTTTTCCGAACTGGATTTTTCCGATGAGGAGATCAGTTTATTCTATGAACAGTGTAATCTGCTGAATCTGGATTTTGCGGATGACGACCTTATGGACAGCGACGATATCGAAAACAGACTGGATGAAGAGGACGCACTCTCTCTGGAAAGCGGCGGCTCATCCCCCGATGATCCGGTCAAGATCTATCTTAAAGAGATCGGCAGGATCCCGCTTCTGACACCGGAGGAGGAAACGGAGCTTGCACGCCGCCTGGCGGACAATCCCAATGACAGCGCGGCAAAAACCCGTCTTTCCGAAGCAAATCTCCGTCTGGTCGTCAGCATTGCAAAGAAATATGTCGGCAGAGGAATGCAGTTCCTTGATTTGATTCAGGAAGGCAATATGGGCCTGCTGAAAGCAGTCGATAAATTTGATTATACCAAAGGCTTCAAATTCTCCACATACGCGACATGGTGGATCCGGCAGTCCATCACCCGTGCGATCGCGGATCAGGCGCGGACGATCCGCATTCCGGTTCACATGGTCGAAACGATCACCCGTGTCAGAAAAGCATCCAGCCAGCTTCTGCATATCAACGGAAAAGATCCTTCTGAACAGGAGATCGCTGATTATCTGAATATGCCGCTGGATAAGGTACGCGAGGTCATGCGCATCGCACAGGAGCCTGTTTCTCTGGAAACGCCGATCGGCGAGGAAGAAGACAGCCATCTCGGCGACTTTATCCCCGATAATCATGCGCAGTCACCGAATGATGCCGCGAATAATACGATGCTGAAAGAGCAGCTCAATGAGGTGCTTTCTACATTGACGCCGCGTGAAGCGGATGTACTCCGGATGCGGTACGGTCTGAACAACGAGCCGCCGAAAACACTGGAAGATGTCGGAAAAGCGTTCAATGTCACACGGGAACGTATCCGCCAGATCGAGGCAAAGGCACTGCGCAAGCTGCGGCATCCGAGCCGGAGCAAAAAAGTCCGCGATTATCTCGAACATTAATAAAACGGCAGCAGATGCACCAAACATCTGCTGCCGTTAGCTTATCGATAAAGTTCAAATATTGCGAATCACTTTGTGATTCGCTTAGGGGTGCCCTCTATCGCAGGGCCCCCCTCTCGGAGCTCCTAAAGTATAGGGGATATTTCGCTGTCTGCGGACAGCGACCAAAGGCGCTGCCTTTGGAAACCGCGAACTTTTGAAAAAGTTCGATCAAAACTTTTATTATGGCGTTCCCATTCATTTTTGACTGACTGACGGCAGCAGATGCACCTAACATCTGCTGCCGTTTGTTTTATATCCGTTATTGAGTGGATTCAGATTTTATCAATCAGATGTGCGATATATTTCAGAATGGTAATGACATCATTGGAATCCAGCGTGCCGCTCCGGTCAGCATCCGCATTGCGCATACCCTGCTCAGACACGGCCGCATCGGGATCCTCTGCAAGCATTCTTGCAAGCAGTACCGCATCCGAGACATCGACCTCATCGGACAGATTGACATCACCGTACACAATTTCTGCTTTCTCATTCTCTGTGACTGTTGTCGTTTCAGATGATGCAGGCGTTGTCTGCGCAGTTGTTTCTTTCACGGCCGTTGTCGTGACTGTTGTTGCAGACGCAGTCGTCGTTGTCGCAGTCGTGACTGTCGTTGTTGCAGAAGGCTTTGTCTCTGCTGTTGAGACTGTACCGGAAAGGCTTGTATCCTTGAGTGTACCGCCGTTCACTGCAAACCAGTTTTTCAGCGATGCGGTATCCGTTATCAGCTGATAACTGCCTGACGGGATATACGAAAGCGATGCATTTGTATCAAAATCGCCGTATTTGTTATCGCTGGCAACCTTCTGATTTTTGTCCGTGACCGTGACTGCCTGCATATCACCCTTGCAGCCCGTCAATGTATCATGGAAGCTCTTGATCGCACCGAGCTTGACCTGCTGCGGATTCTTGCAGCTTTCAAAGAGATTGTATTCCGAGAAAATATACGCATTTGCACGCGGATTCTGGCAGTAGCTTGTCTGTCCTTCAAAGACATTGTTATACATATGAATATTCGCCTGACGGGCAAGCGGGCCGCGTGATTCGCATTTATTCCAGTAGTTATGGTGGAACGTGATATTGTACTGCACATTGGAATCCGATGCGCCGACCAGATTCGTCTTGTGATATCCCTCATAGTAATTGCAGCTGTTGGTGAAATACATTCCGCGCTTGAAATCGCACGCACCGTCACCGCCTGCCTTATCCGATTCAGCCGGATTTGCGATCGACGGCGCATAGAATGCGTTATTATGGATCCAGCAGCGCTCAACGGATGCTGTCAGCGAATCTCCGGACTGAACGCCTTCCATGCCGATACAGTCCTCCGGCACATTCCGGAAGCTGACATTGCGCACTTCAAAGCTCTTGCCGAGTGCCGGATTGCTCTCTGAACAGATAAAGTGCAGTCCCCAGCCGTTGATGCAGGCATCCGTACCGATTCCCTCGATCGTGATATCCTTTCCGGACTGCATTCTTGCCATAAAACCGTTGTCACCGACCGAACCGCCGAAATCCTCGGAATCATACGCAGTCAATCCGGAAGGTGCAGTCACATTGCCGATAATACGAATAACAAGCGGCGTACCGTCCTTGGCGATCTTCTCGATGATTCCCTGATTGGTATTGGCAGAACCGCCCTTTGAGCTTTTGCCGCCGCCGACATCCTTACCGACTGAATTGAGGATATTGCCGATACCGGAAACGGTCGTACCGTCCTTTGATTTGACCGTAACAGTATTCTTATTGCTGTCCGTCACATAGAGAACGATCGCATTCTCCTTGAGTGTACCTGCATCGGTATATGCGCCGACACCTGCGGTATAATTAAAGTGTGCATAGCCGGAACGATCCTGCGCCCCGACGCTGATCTCCTTGATATCCGCCGCACCCTTTTTCGTTTCGATATGCAGCGTGTATGTGCCTGCCGGAATGCCGGGGATATCCACACGGACACCCTCTTTTGTATCGCGCACCAGATATGTCAGGTCATCGCCGGAAAGCGAACCGTTCACCTTGCCGCTGTAGGAAACCGCCGTCACATCTGCATCCTGTACGCCGGACAATACAGCATAGAGCATCTCATTCCAGCCGCCCGATTTGACAACTTTGAGATCGCCGGAAACAGTCTGCGAACCGCTGTACTGCGTGGTCGTTGCGGCCGGCTGTGATGCCTGTGTACCGGCAGTCGTCACGACTGGCACAGTACCATCACCCTTGACATCAATATAGAACAGATTGGAACTGCCGCTGCCTTTTGTGATCGAATGGTCGCCTGCACCAAGCGAAACGGTCAATACTGTTTTGCCGGTAATATCATATTTCTGACTGTCCACATAAATCGTTGAACCGTCCTGGATCGCAAGCGTCATTTCGGCATTGCCTGCTGTAGAAAATGTGATGCTGGTCGCGCTCTCCATTTTCAGGCATTGTGTCAGCGTCATTCCGTTATATGTCGATGTACCCTTTCCGGTTGAGAGATTACCGGTGATCGTAAAGTAATCGCTCTGTGTTCCCTGCGTCGTGAAATTATGGCTCACTGCGCCGCTGATCGGCGCTGCTGCGGCTGAAAACGCAGCCGGTTCAGCTGCTGATACCTGCGGCAAAGCCGCTGCGGTGAACCCGATGCAGAGCATCGCTGCCGCCGCCATACTGACTGTCTTTTTCTGATGCATGATCCTTTTATCCTCCTAAAAATCACAAAAACTGATATATTTTTTTCCATAACCGATCTTTGCAGTTATGTTTATTTAGAACCTTCCGACTGGGCTGCCGACAGAGCTGCTCGGGGGATGCACAGCCTGCCTGCACAGTCCGGTGAATCCGGTTTCCTTATATATCATACTGCATTCCTCTGCTTTTTTCAATGATTTATCATAACGAACAACTGCTCAATTATCAGCCGATATACAAAAAACAGCACACAGTCTTTCGGCCGTGTGCTGTTCTCCTGATTTAATTTGTCTGCGCTCAGGCAGGGATCATAACACCCATATCGGGATCGATCTTGACTGCGCTCTCCGAATCGCTGACCGTTGCAGCCAGACCGGGATTTGTCAGAGCACCGGCTTTGTACTGCTGCAGCAGAGCATCCATGATATCTTTGAATGTGATACCATACTTATCCAAGATCTCTGTATACGGAGATTCCGTATACTTTTCGAGGAATTCCGGAATCGTACCGTCTTCTTCATAAGCAGGGAATATTTCATCCTGTTCTGAAAGGATACGGGTATAGTCGGTCACGATCTCCTCAGAATACGGCAGGATCTCGCGGAGCGAGAATGCGACGCCGACGATCACAAGCAGGCTCAGGACCGCTGTGATAATACCGGTCACTGCAAGGCCTGTTCCGTCCTGATGCTTGCACAGTGCAACGATACCGAAAATGATCGCAAGCGGTGCGGTGATAATATTCAGACCGCAGCAGCAAAGAAAGAGAATACTCAGGATACCGAGCACCAGAGAAGCGATCGAAAGACCTTTCTTGCGCTTCGGCTGCTGCGGCACGGTTACATTGACGCCCTCATAGCCATTTGTGGGCTGATTCTGAAAATTGTTTTCTTCCATAATAAATACTCCTTTGTCAAAATGTCCTCAGACATCCATTTCCCAGTTCCAGTTACGCAGCGGCAGTTCACCGAGATCAAACGGTGTCCGCTGATAAACACAATAATTCAGCCAGTTTGAAAACATTAGATTTGCATGACAGCGCCACGAAAAATGCGGCAGTTCCGCCGGATCGTTATGCGGAAAATAGTTGAACGGCATTTCAATATCCAGTCCTTTTTCACGATCGCGGAAATATTCTGCGGCAAGTGTATTGCGGTCATATTCGGAATGTCCGGTGATAAAATACTGTCTGCCGTTGCGGTTTGCAACGATATGTACGCCGGAAATATCCGAGCTTGTCAGAACCACCAGTTCCTTCACCTTTTCAATATCTTCCCTGCGCACTTCGGTATGACGCGAATGCGGTACATCGAATACATCATCAAATCCGCGCAGCAGCAGAGAATTGCTTACCTCTGCGCGATGCGGAAAGATACCGAACATTTTTTGGGGGAGCTGATATTTCGGCACACCGAAATGATAATACAGACCTGCCTGTGCGCCCCAGCAAATATGCATCGTGCTGAAAACATGGGTTTTCGACCATGCCATCAGCTCGCAGATCTCCTGCCAGTAGTCAACCTCCTCAAAGGGAAGCTGCTCGACCGGTGCGCCGGTGATGATCATGCCGTCAAAGAACTGACCGCGGATCTCATTCAGCGTGGTATAGAAGGCATCCATGTGGCTCTGCGAGGTGTTTTTGGAAATATGCGACTCCATGCGCAGCAGCGAAATATCGACCTGAATCGGCGTATTGCTGAGCAAGCGCAGAAGCTGCAATTCCGTTTCGAGCTTCTTCGGCATGATATTCAGCACCAGAATACGCAGCGGACGGATATCCTGATGCGCGGCGCGGTCAATATCCATGACAAAGATATGCTCATTCAGAAGCGCCTGATAAGCAGGCAGCTCCGGTGAAATACAAATCGGCAAGGGAAACTGCTCCTTTCTCCCCCGCAGTCAAATGGGGGAATGACCGCCGCATTCAGCAGCGGTCGCCCGAAGCATTTTCATTGCAGGGATTTATACGGGATGGATCTGCTTTTCAGCATTCCCGTGAACGCCGTCCAGACAGAACATCTGATCGCGGCGCTTTTCAAAGAACTTCACCGCAACCTGACCGAACTGTGCATAGGAGAGAACGTCCTCATCCTGTGTTGTCCACTCTGCACATTCTTCACGCAGCTTATCCAGCTCCGGTTCGAGCAGGTCTGCCGGACGGCAGGTGATCGGCTCTGCTCCTTTGAGGATCATCTTCTGGAATTCCGGATCGATCGGCAGCGGTGTTTTGCCGTATTCGCCGCGAACCATTGCACGGAACTCCTTTGTGACCATCTTGTAGCGCTCGCCGCTGATGATATTGAACACAGCCTGTGTACCGACGATCTGAGAGGTCGGGGTAACAAGCGGCGGGAAGCCTGCATCCTTACGGACACGCGGTACTTCTTCCAGAACAGCCGTGAGCTGATCTTCCTTGCCTGCCTGTTTGAGCTGCGAAAGCAGATTCGAGAGCATACCGCCCGGAACCTGATAGATCAGCGTCTTTGCATCGGCAGCAAGCATCTTCGGATCAAGCAGACCGGATTTGATATACTTTTCACGCAGTTCCATGAAGAACGGACGCAGTGAACTCAGCTTGACAAGGTCAAGACCGGTATCATATTCTGTTCCGGCAAATGCAGCGACCATAGATTCTGTCGGTGCATGGGATGTTCCGAGTGCCAGCGGGCTCATTGAAGTATCAATGACATCAACGCCGGCCTCAGCAGCCTTGATCAGGCACATGGAAGCCAGACCGGAAGTATAATGCGTATGCAGCTGGATCGGCAGGTTTGTCGCCTTTTTCAGTGCCTTGACGAGCGATTCTGCACGATACGGTGTCAGCAGCGCTGCCATATCCTTGATACAGATGGAATCTGCGCCTGCATTTTCGATCTGCTTTGCATACTTGACATAGTATTCATCGGTGAATACATCGCCGGTCGTAAAGCTCATTGCGACCTGCGTATGTGCGCCCTCTTTTTTCGCCGCATTGATCGCGGTTTCGAGGTTGCGGATATCATTCAGTGCATCAAAAATACGAATGACATCAATACCGTTTGCAATGGACTTCTGTACGAAATATTCGACTACATCATCTGCATAATGACGGTAGCCGAGCATATTCTGTCCGCGGAACAGCATTTGCAGCGGTGTTTTCGGCATATTCCGCTTCAGGGTACGCAGTCTTTCCCACGGATCTTCATTGAGGAAGCGCAGGCAGGAATCAAATGTCGCGCCGCCCCAGCATTCGATCGAACGGAAGCCGACCTGATCCAGTTCCGGCAGGATCGGCAGCATCTCGTCCGTTGTCATACGTGTTGCGATCAAAGACTGATGCGCGTCACGCAGTACGGTTTCTGTAATTCCAATTTTCGCCATATTCGATCACACTTTCTGTCAGCCGATAACGGCGAGCGCATCGCCCGGATTGACGCTGCTGCCCTTTGTCGTATTGACTGCGAGGATCGTGCCGTCCTCCGGTGCAACGATATCGTTCTCCATCTTCATTGCCTCAAGGACAAAGAGAACCTGACCTCTTGAAACGGTGTCGCCTGCCTTGCACTTCACATCAAGGATAGTGCCGGGCATCGGAGCGGAAACCGGTGTGCCGTCTGCCGCAGAAGCAGCCGGTGCTGCCGCCGGAGCAGGAGCCGGTGCTGCTGCAGCCGGTGCGGGTGCTGCTGCCGGAGCAGGTGCGGCAGCCGGAGCTGCGCCTGCGCCGAGTTCCTCGACAACGACATCATACTGCTTATTATTCACGGTTACACGAAACTGCTTGCTCATGAGTTCATCCTCCTGATTTTATATTACAGTAAAATAGACACGCTCTGACCGTTGATCAGAACGGGATATTGCTGTGCTTCTTCGGCATATTGGAAACGCGCTTGCCTTCGAGCATATCAAGTGCATCCACAACAGCCTGACGGGTTTCGCCGGCGGCGATCACGGCATCGACTGCACCGATCTGTGCTGCTTTTTCGGCAGATGCCAGTGTACGCTTATATTCATTTGCAAGCTCAGTGCGCTTTGCATTTACATCGGCAGCGCCCTTGAGCTTATCATGCCACAGGAATTCGACAGCCGCTTCCGGACGCATCGGTGCGATCGCGGCATCCTTCCATGCGATGACGTAATCACTGCCTGCACCTCTGCCTGCGATCGCGGAGAATGCAGCGCCGCAGGCTTCTCCTGCGATCAATGCGATCTTGACGGTCGTTGCCTCGGCATAAGCGCCGCAAAGCTGCGTCATGGCACGAAGCGAACCGTTTCTCGCAGCATCGGTATCGGCTGCAAAACCAATCGTATCCAGCACTGTCAGCACCGGAATGGAGAACGCATCGCAGGTGCGGACAAAGCGTGCCATTTTTGCGGAATCATCAACAGTCAGCGCATCTGCGGAAGCGCAGGTCGTAATGATGCCAACTGCCTGACCGCGAACGGTTGCCAGAGCAGTTTCAACAGAGCTGCCGAATGCGGTATAAAGCGGCAGGATTGAGCCTGCATCGGCAATACCGCTGAGCAGCGTATCTTTTGTGCAGGCGGTTTCCGGCTCATCAAACTCTGCGACCGGCGCACCTGCGAGATTATTTTCCGGAAGTTTCCGGAGCAGGGATTTGACCTGTTCTGCGGCATCTGCATCATCCTTGCAGACAGCTGCAACGATACCTGCCTTTGCGGCAGTCTCCGGCTTTGCGGCATCCGTCCCGAAGGGCGGTGTCAGATAAAGCTCTGCGGATTCGACTGCGATCACAAAATCCGCTTCGGCAGCGAGCAGAGCCGCACTGCCTGCGCAGACACCCGCGATCACGGAGATCTGCGGTACAACGCCGGACAGTTTTGCGGCGCAGGCGATCAGCTTGCCGTAAGCCGTCAGGGAATCGGCAGTACCGTCCACATAAACGCCGTTGGAATCATAAATGCCGACGATCGGCGTACCGGTCTTTGCGGCGAGGGAATACAGCCGCTTGATCTTTCCGGCAGTATTCTTGCCCATTACGCCGTCATTGACATCCGATGCCTGAGCAAACGCGCAGACAGCCTGTCCATCGACATAGCCGTGTGCGCAGATGACCGCTGCCGGTGCATCCTTTTCGTTTCGCAGCGCATCCAGCTCGGTGAACACACCGCCGTCAAACAGCGCACTCAGACGTTCTCTTGCTATTGTTCCGATTTTATCCATAAAAACGTACGCATCCTTTCGTGGTTCCGTTATCAGTCCATACTGGAATCCATACTGTTTAATTATACCATATATCCCCATAAAAAGCAAGCCTAATTTCCTGCCGCGGCGCAATAAATTTTCAGTGAATCTGCATCATTCCGGCAGAAAGAATCATCCTGACAGAAACCGCGCCGCCTGCGATGCAGTTGATTTCTGTTGACATTGCAGATGAATCATGCTATAATAACGGCAAATATATTCTGCGGCATCATCGGGGAGGTATGCGCATGATAATCAGAGAAATTACGGAAAATGATTTTGACGGTCTGATGCGGCTTTATATGCAGCTTCATGACAATCCTTTTCCGGAAAAGGACGAACGTGTACTTGATATCTGGAACAGTATTCTGAATGACGCAAACCATCATATCATCATTGCAGAAGAAAACGGTATGCCGGTATCTTCCTGTGTCTGTGTGATCATCCCGAACCTGACACGCGGACAGCGTCCATACGCTTTTATTGAAAATGTCATTACCGATCAGCATTACAGAAAAAAGGGATATGCAACGGCTTGTCTGAATTATGCAAGGGAAATCGCAAAGCAGGCGGACTGCTATAAAATGATGCTGCTGACCGGCTCAAAAGAAAAAGCAATACTCGATTTCTATGAACAGGCAGGATATAATCAGAATGACAAAACTGCTTTTATTCAATGGCTGTGATGAAAACAAAAAATGATGCCCCGATGCGATCCGTATTTGCATCGGGGCATTTCATAATTACTCAATTTCCAGTGCGATATATGCCGTATTCGGGTGAACCACAAGATTCTCGTCCAGACGGACAGAGAAATCTACAAGCTGCTCCGGCGATGCCTCATACACATCGCCCTCTTTGCCTGCAATGCAGTCCTCGGTAAATACGCCCGTGATCTTGTCTTCTTCTGTCTTTACAGTTTTCATCCATACCGTGTCTTCGTCATCCTCAGTTTCAACATTCACGCAAACATAGGCATTTTCCGGCATTTTTTCAAACAGTTCCGCAAAGATGCCGTAGCGTTCCTGCGCAAGCGCGGCGACCTTACGGTTTGTCGCAATGTAGCTGCCGTAGCGGAACATCTCAAATTCTGCATCGGTGATCGCATCCAGACGTTTCCGGCGAAGTGAACCGTCCTGTGCCTCTCCGTCATAGAGATACAGCACAGCATCGTCATCCAGATCGGCTGCATCCTCTCCGAGCATCTCCATCCGCAGCGTCATGCCGCCTGCATTTTCTGCCGGATAATCCGCCATTGCCTCGGAAGCCGGCACCCATGTACACAGCACCGCAGAACCGTCACTTTTGCGCACCACCTCAAACGATTCCTTTGCATCGCTCATTTCGCCGCGCAGAAGAATGCGCTCGACTGCAAAGCAGAGCATATCACAATAGCGCGGAAAATTCTGCTTTGTTGCGTCAAGGATCTCGATCTCACGAATGCCGCAGCAGCGCAGTCCCTCTGTACGGATCCAGAGTGCATCAGAATCCGGGCCGCCGTGGATTTCCAGATTATAAAGATAATCCACAAGCGGCGGCACATCGCTTTGCGCTTCCATCACGACCCAGCCTGCCGGCAGCAGCTTTCTGCGCGAATAATCCAGAAAAGCGACTGCTTCCGGGAACAGCAGATTCATCAGCTTCAACTGGAAGTGCAGCGCAAGATCCGGCTGCTTCTCCTCAAACAGTATCACGCACATTGCAACGCCCTCTGCATTTTCGATCGTTTCCGCAAGGCTGTCCGGAATCGGGCTTGCCGGTCGGAAATCCTCAACGGGCGGCACCGGCTGACATACAAGCATCACCGGATAAATATCATCCGTACCGTTTTCTGTGATCTGGAATTCAAGCAAGCCCTGCTCAGGCTCAGTCTTTGAGAGGACAACTGCAAATCTGCCGTCATTTTCAAGTGCTTTTGTAACGCTTTCAATGGTCAGCGTATCCGGCAATGTCGAACAGACTGCACCGATCACAGACGTTGTCTGCTCCGTATCGCCGTGAATGTAATCCGCCGCATTTTCATCGTATTCCGGATCTTCGGCATTCAGTCTGTCCATATACATGGAATTGCCGTTGCGGGCATCGAATTTCTCGGCAAGCGACTTCGCTTCTTCATAGAAATAATCGCGGAGCTGCTTCGTATCATAAGAACATTCTGCATTCCAGAGTGGAAATTCCTGCGGCAGAATGATACTGACTGTTTCCATCTGCATATACGCAAACAGACGATACGCACCCATAGCAAACTGCATCCGTTCCAAATGATTACGGCTGTTCAGATAATTGCGCAGTTCACGGCGGAAGATCGTTGCACCGGTCTGACGGTCAACGATGCTGTAAATATGCATCAGTATTCCGTTCAGTGCAAGCATATCCATACGATTCCGCGTCATCGGATAAAGCCGCTTTGCCAGCTTACGCGCATCACCGAGATCGTTTTTCCGGATATCGTATTCGATCCATTCGGCATAGGTTGCTTCCGGCACGTATCCGCATTTCAGCTCGCCGGAAAAGATCCTTTTTCCGAGTTCTCTCGCACGCTCCGGCTGATCGAGCATCAGCGCGGTCTTGACATCATGTGAAGCTTCACAGGCGGTGCAGTCTTTCATATCATCCACCGGATAATCGCGGTATTTGCCGTATTCTTCCGCAGGCAGCGGATGACCGGTCACTCTTGAAACAGTTTCCCGAAAATAATAATAGGTTCTGAGAGAGCGTCCGGCAGACTCCAGCCGTTTCCGGAAATCCTCCAGAAATGCATAGAGCTGCTGAAGCGGTATATGATAAAAATCCAGTGCATTGTCGATCATATACTTATAGCTCCACATCAGATCGTGGAAACACTCGTCATCCGCCTGCAATTCCTCATTTCCGTCATAAATCGCAGCCAGTTCAGGAAACAGGATCATCGAATCCACTTCATCGCTTTCAAAAGTCGATTCCTTCAGCGCAATTTTCCGGAATGCAAAGCGCCATTCATCATTTCCTGCTTCATCAGCAGCCTGAATCGCCTTTTTGATCGCACGCAGGCGCGGCGCACCATGTTCCAATTCCTGATATTCTGCAATATATTTTTCTGCATCAAACATTGTCTGTTCCTCCGTTTTGGTTGATCGGTTTGTCATATTCTTCCTGTAAATAATCGAGCATCTGCTGAAAGCCCTCCTCCGAAACAGGATATTCGGCAGTTCCTTCGATCATGCCGCGTTCCTCAGCGATCTCAAAGCAGAGATCCTGCCGCCATACGGAAATATGCAGCATTCCCTCTGACGGTTCAACACGGTAGCGCAGATGCTTCCGGCTGCCGGAATGCGTATTGCCGACTTCAAAATAAAACACCTTCGGGATATCAAATGCATTCCGCGGCTGATGCTCCTCCATGATCTATGCCCTCCTGACGATGATACAGCTTGCCCCCGCTTAATTTGCGGGGGCAGCGGTGATAAAATGAATGGTTATCAGTTCTCGACCTTGATCGGTGAGGGATCCGCACTGAGTACATTCTCGATCTCTGCATAAACGCCGAACAGATCGCGTGCGCAGACCTCCAGTTTATGACAGATATGCGCATCCAGTTCGAGTGCCTCACGCAGTTCATTCAAAGCTCTGCGCTCAGAAGGATCTTCAAACTCATCGCAGATCGCAAAGGTATAAAGCTCCATATAAACCTTGCGCTTGCTGACTTCATTGAGCTGTGCCATCGTATCACGCGCAGCCGCCGCAGCCGCCGCATCATAGGTAAAGCCCGGCACACCGAGCGCAACTGCATATTCTGTCAGCAGTGCATCCTCCTCAGCGGTAATAATACCGTCCTCCTCGATCATTTCAGAAGCAAGCGTCAGAAATGCCTCTGCTTCAATGCGTTCAAATTCGTGTAAAAACAGCACGATCATCCCATCCTTTCGTTTCAGGCTTCATCAAAGGCAAATGCCTTATCCACAGTATACCATACTTCCGGAAAAAATGCAAGCAAATTCTGCCGCAGCAAAAAAACAGACAGAAAAAATGCCGTCACCATTCCGAAAAACGGAACAGCGGCGGCATCTGCTGCTGACTGCATTACGGGGCATCAGGAGCTTTCGGATTCTTGGTGATCTCATACCAGCTCGGCTTATTGCCGGACATTGCTTCTACATAATAATTCAGAACAAGCTGTGCATCGCCGGAATCAATGTCGCCGTCACCGTTTGCATCGCAGAATTCGCCATAGTCATTCACAGGCTGCGGTGCAGGCTTTTCGCCGATAGACTTGAACTCGACACCGCAGTTCGAGCCGTTCATACTCATTCTGTTCACATAGTATTCCTCTGCGGTACTGCCCTCATAACCATAGATGATCAGCGGCTTTTCCGCAGTACCTGCCAGATTGCCCAATTTGCAGTCCGGATTTTCGATCGTGACAGATTCCAGATTATTGCAGCCGCTGAAAATCTGTGAAGCTTCGATCGAGGTAACACTTTTCGGGAATGTGACCTCTGTCAGCGAAGTACAGCCATAAAATGCCTTGCTGCTGATTTTCTTCACACCGTCGCCGATCTTCACGGATGCAAGCGCCGTGCAGCCGGAAAAAGCACTGTCCGGTATCTCGGTCACACTGCCGGGGATCTCAATGGATTTCAGTGATTCGCATCCGCTGAACACATAGCTTCCGAGCGTGGATACGCTTTCAGGCAGATCAATGCTGCTCAGGCGAACACATTTCTGAAAAGCGTTGCTGCCGATCTCGGAGAGATTCTCCGGCAGCTTGATTTTTTCAAGGACAGAACAGCTCGAAAATGCCAAAGCGGGCAGGCTGATAAGCGAGCCTTCAAACGTCACCGTTTTCAGATTCTTTTTCGACTCACAAAACTGTCTCGGCAGAACGGTGATGCTTGCCGGAATCGTCAGCCCCGTGATATTCTCGCAGGAATAATAAAAGATGTCGTTGACTTTTTTGACAGGCAGTGTTGTCACGCCGTCTGCAAGCGTAATGCTCGCCGGCATCGCAACATCTCCCTGGACAAACTCATTGCCGCCGGTAATCTCACAATAATCATCATAGGCATAAAATTTCCATCCGTCCGTCGTTATGCCGCTGGTTAACGCCTCTGCGTTCAATCCCTGCTGCTGTTCGATCTGACTGAATGCTGCTGCCGTGCCTGTGCCGAGCAGAATGCCTGCTGCAAGACTTGCTGAGATCAATGCTTTTCTTTTCATGATCGTACCTCCGTTCATTTATATAAGGATTTATAACATCATATTATACCATGTATTGCAAGATAAATCAAGTTTTTATTCTGTTTTTTACGATTCTGCTGTATTTTCTGCGCTATACGCGCTGTATGCGGCGATTTCCTGCAAAAACGCTTCACCGTATTTCTCCATTTTATATTTGCCGACACCGGATATCGCAAGCATTTCTTCTGCATTCGCAGGGCGCTTATTGCACATATCGCGCAAGGTCGCATCCGAAAATACAATATACGCCGGCACAAATTCCTTCGCCGCAAGCCGTTCACGCACACGCCGGAGTTTCTGGAACAGCGCCTCATCCACACCGTAATCCGGCATCGCGGCAAGCCGCTGTTCGCGCTGTGTCTGCCGGAAATCACGCTTCGGCAGTGACATCATCACCTGTTCCTGTCCGCGCAGAACAGCATTTGCATTTCCTGTCAGCGACAATGTCGCATACTGACTGTTATCCATGCGCAGATAACCGCGTGAGACCAGAATATTGACCATGTGTTCCAGCTGCACGCGCGAAATATCGCTGAGCAGTCCGTATGTCGAAAGTGTCTGATATCCGGCTTCTTTCAGCGTCTTTGTATCCTTTCCCTGCAAAATATCACAAAGCATTTTGCTGCCGCAGTGTCTGCCGCGCTGTGCAACACGATACACGCAGGACAGGATCTTCTGCGCCGGAACAGTCGCATCCATTGTTTCGGATTCCGTAAGGCAGCTGCCGCAGTTTCCGCAGTGTGTCGGAGCTGATTCACCGAAATACCGCAGGATAAAATGCCGCAGGCAGTCCGTTGAACTGCAATACTGCACCATCGTATTCAGGCGGTCAAAATCGCGCTGACGCAATACAGTCCGCTGTTCCGGTGTCAGCGTATCATTTTCCTGATCGCTGTTTTCGATCAGAAAAGTATTCGTCCGGATATCCTGCGGACTGTAGAGCAGTGTGCATTCTGCCGGCGTACCGTCTCTGCCGGCTCTGCCTGCCTCCTGATAATACGCCTCCATGCTTTTCGGCATATTATAGTGTATCACAAATGATACATTGGATTTGTCGATGCCCATGCCGAACGCATTGGTCGCTGTCATGATCTGCACTTCATCGCGCAGAAATTTCTCCTGATTGGATGCACGTTCCTCCGCAGACAATCCTGCATGATACCGCACCGCAGGGATACCGTCTGCGCAGAGCTTTGAACAGATCTCCTCCGTCAGCCGCCGCGAAATACAATATATGATCCCGCTTTTATTCTGATTACGCCGGATGATTTGCAGCAGTGCATCATATTTCTTTGCAGGACGCTCTACGATCCAGCGCAGATTCTTCCTGTCAAATCCGGTAACAAGCTCAACCGGATCATGCAGATCAAGCAGACGTTTGATATCCTCCCGAACGGTCTGCGTTGCCGTTGCCGTAAATGCCGCAACGACCGGTCTGCGCGGCAGTTCCGCCAGAAATTCGGTGATACGCAGATAGCTCGGACGGAAATCCTGTCCCCATTGCGAAAGGCAGTGTGCTTCATCCACGGCGACCATTGTGACCGCAGCGGAATCCGTCAGCGCAAGAAACGCATCCGTCAGCAGACGCTCCGGTGCAGCATAAAGCAATCGGACTTCCCCGTGCCGCACCGCATCCAGTGCGGCAAAATAAGATGCCTGATCCTGATTGCTGTGCAGACAGACCGCCGGTATGCCGGCATTCCGAAGTGCCGCCACCTGATCCTGCATCAGAGAGATCAGCGGCGATACAACGATCGTCAATCCCGGCATGAGCATGGCCGGCACCTGATAACAGATTGATTTTCCTGCACCCGTCGGCATAATGCCGAGCACATCGCCGCCGGAAAGGATCTGCCGGATCAGCGTTTCCTGCCCCTCACGAAACTGTTCATAGCCGAAATACTCTTTCAGGATCGCGTGCGGTGTTTTCGGCACATTCTGCATATAAGCTGACTCCTTTTCTTCATCTTCACACGACAAAATCGCCTGACGCAGATCTCCGCGCAGGCGATTTTACATATTCGTATGTCTGATTTACTTACATTTCACTGCGGAGCTGTTCCCATGCTTCCTTTGCAGAAAGTCCGGTCTCCGTAATAGCTGTATTGACATAATATTGCAGGATAAGCTGTGCATCGGCAAGATCGACACTGCCGCTGAAATCCACATCTGCGAGTGCAAGCGGAAGCAGCGCAAGCGGATCATTTTCATCCAGACTCATCGTGCTGTCAACATAGGCATTCATCACGACAAATGCATCAAGCACATCGGTCATGCCGTCCTCATTGACATCGCCGAGCTTTTCCCAGTCTACGGCATCGACATTTACGACAAATTCCAGATGTTCATTTTCATTCTCCGCCGTTACCACTGCGGAACCGTTATTTTTAGTGATCGCAATGCCGTCCCAGATCAGGAACACGATCTCCGGATCACTGGAGCTCCATGTATACTGCTCTGCATTCGGAACCGGCATAAATACCGGTGCATCGAGTTTGTTCGCATAAATGACTTCTGCATCATCCGTTTCGGCAGGTTCACTCACCGGCATTGTTGTAACCATCGGTGTTGTTGCAGATGTTTTGGCGGCAGTTGTCGCAGCAGTTGTCGCCGCGGTTGTTGCAGCGGCAGCCGTTGTAGTTGTTGCAGCCGTTGTTGTTGCGGCGGTCGTTGTCGTGGCAGTCGTGGTAGTCGTGGTGGCAGTTGTGGTCGTTGTAGTAGTTGTAGTAGTTGTTGTGGCTGTTGTTTCCGGAACCGTATCAAGCTCCGGCATCGTGCCGTTTCCTTCGCTGAAATACATTCCGTACTGCGAAGCATAAAACGCTTCAGACGGCTGGATCACCTGACATACGCCGCGCGATCTGCCGGTCGTAAAACGGTCATTGAAAGCATCATACGTCAGCGTATTCAGTTCGATCGCGCCTGCGCCGTTTGCATTGCCTTCCAGAACAGTGACCGTCGTATCGGTATAGCCGAGCAGGATCATGGAATGTCCTGCGCTGCCGTTAAAGCTGAGATCAGAATTGACAGTTGTCCGAAGATATGCGCCGGGCATCACTCGGTTTGCATACAGAATTTCCGGTGTGATCTCCCAGACACCGCCGAATACATCACGTACCTGTTCTGTATTTATGCCGCCGTTGCAGGGCATTGCGCCGAACAGCGTATAATACACGCCCTGTGCATAAATATAGCACTGCATTCCGCTCCAGCTGCCATAGCCGTTATTGACATAATAGGTCTGCCATGTATTCAGTGCAGAACCGATCGGCAGTGAGACCGGAACAGTCAGATACGAGTCGGCAAAAAGGCCGCAGTTACCGGCAAGGATCTCCTGAACCTTTGCCGAAAAGGAAGCGGATTCCGTATACTGCGTTCCTGCCGCAAAAACATACTCCGCGGACACACCGTATGACGGTGCGGCGATGATCCCCGGCAGCATACAGCATGAAAGCGCCGCCGCAAGGATCCGTTTTAATTGTTCTCTCATGAGTCGGTTACCTTTCCTTTCCTCAGACGAGGGCAAATTTCGATAAGTGCAGGTGTTCCCGATCATTCCCTTATTCTGTTTCTTTTATTTTCCGAAAGAAGCGCCTTTGCAGGGGAAATTATATTACTGAATCGTTATTTTGATTTTTCTTTTTCTATTCAGGATACGCGCCCGTTTTCCGGAGCGCATTGTCATTATAGCAGATTATTACAAATCTGTCAAGTATTGAAACCGATTTGACAACACACGTTTCCCTGAAAAAAGCGGTTCGGTTTTCGGCGATATTTCTTGATTTCGTCCTTATATTTGTGCATCTCCAACAAATCCAGAATCTGATTTTTTCGCAGTTTGCCGAAATAAATCGGCGCAAAAAGTAACAAATAGTTACAGATCGGTAACAAGATAATCCGGAATGAAGATACGATCAGACAGTATTTTTGCATGATTGCACAGTGATTTTTAACATTTCCGATACTCAAAGCTGCCTGTTCAGTTCAAGCAGTCCGCTTGCTTCACACTGCCGGATCACATCCGGACTGTAGCCCTGATTCTCGATCGGGCAGGCGCAGTTCGCCGCAACATGAAGTACCGGTGCATCCCCTGCCGCTGTATGCTGCATAAATACTGTTTCAAACATCAGTGCGCCCCACGGAATGTGGTAGCTGCTGCTGATGATCGCAGCCGAACAGATCTGCGGATGCTCCTGCCGTATGATCTCATAGGAATACAGCGCATTTTCTGCCGTTGTGCGGGAACGGTTCTCGATCATCAGACGCTTTTCGTCCAAGCCGTTTTTCAGCAGCCATTCACCCATCACTTCCCCCTCGGTCGCAGAGGGATTACGGCTTGCCGTTCCGCCGCCGGTACACAGCACATAGGCATCCGGATACTGTTCCGCGCATCGCTTTGCCGTTTTCAGCCGTTCGATCAGTTCATCCTGCATCGAACCGTCCGGATTCAGCGCGTACCCCAGAACGATCAGTACAAGCGAATCATCCTGCGGCAAATTCTCCGGCAGTGCCTTCACATTGACCTGCATCTCATTTTCTGCATAGTCCCAGTAATCCAGAACATCTGTCCAGAGCGCATACTGATCGCTGTCGGCACGGTGCAGTTCTTCCTGAAGCTGCTGCACATTTTCATCATTCTGATCGCCGCATCGCCAGCATTCGACGATCATATCCGAAATGATCTGCTCTGCCGGACGCGATTTTCCGCATCCCGTCAGAAAAAAAACAGACAGCAATACAGCTGCCATCACCCTTATTCTCATCAATCACAGCCCCGATCTGTTCAGAAATTCTCTCACATTATAGCACAGCATGAAATGTTTGTCAACGCACAGCACTCCGCACTGACAGGCATAACAAATCACAATTTTGTCATTCATCCATTGCAATTTTTGTAATAGTATGCTATAATAGATATACTTATATCATTTGTGAAAGGACTTCAAAGAATGAATGCAGATATTCAAAAGCTGACCGACAGCATCGGCAGCGTTATCATCGGAAAAGATCAGGTCATCCGCTGCGTGATCGCCGGTATGCTCTGTAAAGGTCATATTCTCATCGAGGATGTGCCGGGTGTCGGCAAAACACAGCTTGCTGCTGCCCTCTCGCGCTCCGTCGGCGGCAGCTTCAACCGTATTCAGCTGACACCGGATGTCATGCCCTCTGATATCACCGGATATTCGATGATCAATCAGACCACCTTTGAACTTGAATACCGCGCAGGTGCGGCAATGTGCAACTTTCTGCTCGCCGATGAGATCAACCGTGCCTCTCCGAAGGTGCAGTCCGCTTTGCTCGAAGCAATGGAAGAACACCAGATCTCCATTGACGGCGAAACACATAAGCTGCCGCAGCCCTTTATGGTGCTTGCAACACAGAATCCCGTCGAGACATACGGTACATATCACCTTCCGGAAGCACAGATGGACCGTTTCTTCATGCGCGTGAGCATGGGCTATCCGAGCGAGGATGAGGAAATGCAGATCCTGACGCGCACCGAGCATCATAATCCGCTTGAAAATATCAAGAGCGCTGTATTGAATACAGAGGATATTCTGAAATTACAGGAACAGGTCGAGCAGATCTTCGTCAGCGATGCCGTCCGCCGCTATGTTCTGCAAATTGTTGCCGCAACGCGGAAACACGAGGCTCTGACGCTCGGCGCATCGCCGCGCGGCTCGATCGCGCTCTATAAGGCGGCAAAGGCAAATGCGTTCCTTTCCGGCAGAGATTATGCCCTGCCGGACGATGTCAAGGCAATGGCGGAAAGCGTTCTGGCGCACCGCCTGATCCTCTCGCCGAAGGGAAAGGCACAGCAGGGTGATTCGCGCAGTGTTGTTGCGGATGTACTGGCGGCTGTTCCCGTGCCGATGGATGCCGAAAAATGACATTCGGATATATTTGTACGCTCATCATCGCGCTGATCTTCATGCTTTACATGGACGGCGATATCGGCGTGATGATGCTGAGCTTTCTGATTTTGATGCCGCTGATCTCGGTCATCCTGACGCTGATCGTCCGGAAAAATCTGAAGATCACGCTGACTGTGCCGGATTCTGCCGCAAAGCATCAGCCCGTTTCGGCGGTCATCCGTCTGGAAAAAACTATGCCCCTGCCGATCCCGTTTCTGCGGATGAATCTGTTTGCCGATGCGCATTTTGATGTCCTGAATCCGCAGGCAAGCCCATTGCCGCCGAAACCGGACGAGAAAACCTGCACGCGCGGTCAGTATCAGCGGAAATATAAGCAATGGAAGAAACTCCGGCAGACACAGCTTTTGCAGGATACCCTGCCGCTTTGCCTGTCAATGGGAACGGCACGGACTGCGGAATACCGCATTCTATTGAACCCGCAATTCTGCGGAAACGGAGAAATTTCGCTCACGGATATCCGTATATCGGATTATCTTGCGATGTTCAAAATGAAACTGCATCTGGAACAAAAGACGAATCTGCTCATTACACCGGAAATACCGGAGCTGAAAGCAAATTCTGCATTGTTCCGCACGGTTTCGACCGCGGTCGCAGCGGCAGATGAGGAAACCGAAGCAACACCGACACATTCCGCATCTGCGATGCCGGGATATGAGCATCGTGATTATATTCCGGGCGATTCGCTCAAGCGCATCAACTGGAAGCTGTCCTCAAAGCGGCGGCATCTGATGGTGCGGCAGGATGAACCGGTCGCACTGGCAAGGCTGTCCGTTGTACTGGATTTCCGGCGTGATACAAGGGATATCCCGATGGATAAGCGCCTTGCCGCCGAAGAACAGCTCATCGAAACGGCACTCGGCTTTCTGATGCTCTGTGCGCGTTACGGGTATCCCTGCAAGCTGTGCTATGCGAATGATCTGGGAGAATGGAGCAGTTTTTCCGTTGATGAAGCGGAACAGCTTGCCATCGAAGCAGTCAATCTTCTGCGCGGCGGTTTCCGTTCGTCCGAAGATCTGGCGTCACTTTCTCCTCTGCCGCCCGTTCTGATGCAGGAATCGGGCAGCGTCCTGCTGTATTTTTCATCGAATACTTCGGCAGATAATGCCGCAGCACTCGAAGCCTTTTCTGCAATGCTCTTTCTGATCGTTCCGGAACAGGATGCTGATGTCAGCGCTGTTCCGAAGAACGGTTCTCTCTGGCTCGTGACGCAGGATCACCGTCTAGTGCAGGCAGGCGGAGAAGTCTGAACCTGCGCATACTCCAATACTGAAATCTGGTGAGATATTTGAATACAGAAAGTTTGATCCAACGAAATCCGGTCCTGCGGCGGCTGATCCAGCCGAAACAGATCCCGCTGTTATTTTCCGTAACGATCGTAGCCGGCATTTTCTATCATTATGCTCCAAAGCTGACATGGTTCTGGATCATAGCATCGCTTGTGATACAGGGACTTCTGTTCAAGCTGTTTGATTTTGTGAAGAAGCGGCCGCTGATCGGCGGTATCTGCTATATTGTAACAGGCATCGCATTTCTTGCATTATCCTTCGGTCTGATCCGGCTTGGTACGGCTACACCGCCCTTTGCGCCGGATGATCCGTACAAACAGCTTGATTTTCTGGTCTGGTTTCTGACACCGCAATCCGTTCTGACAACCGGTTCATACGATGCGAACAATGCGCAGGTCATCAGCAACATGATGCAGACGTTTTCAACGGAATATCTTGGCTATACACTGGCGCTCTTTACGCTGTTCACGATGTTTGTCGCAACAACGGCATATTATTTCACGCTTGTGCGCTACCGTGTCCTGATGTCTTTTGTCGTCATGATCTTCCCGTTTGCGATCTATGCAAAAGAAAATGAAACGATGCCGGTTCTTTCGATCATCATTCTGCTTGTCTGTTATTTTGCAGTTATGATCTATTGCCGGCAGGCGCACGGTGAGGATTCCGCAGTCGTACAGAAATATGAACCGGATGCGGTCAGCCGGCTTTCGATGCCGGATAAGAAATCGCCCTATGCAAAAGTGAAGCCGGAATTTCTGGACGGCGCATTTTTCAAGGCGACCGGCATTTTCATAGCAGGTGCAACGATACTGGTAATGGTTCTGCCGAAGCCTGAAGTAGAAGCAGACCGTTCCCTGTTCGACTCCGCGATGGAAGCATCCGCGCTTTCTGATATGCTTATGGACGCGATCAGCGCCTTTACCGACAGCTCGGACGGCGGTACATACAGCAACATGGATTATCAGCGCACGCTGTTCTATGCGCAGGCAAATGAGCCGCTGAATCTGCGCATCCGCACATTCAGTGATTATCATTATGATAATGATACATGGAATGCTTCGGATTTTGACGGAAAGCCCCTGCAAAATGATATGGGATATATCCAGATGGACGGCTATAAAACAATGGCAGATACCGTTGATCCGGCACAGATCGCAACAGCCGTTCAGCAGCTTGCAAAGCAGGATGCGGAATTTGCCAAAACATACGGACTGGAAGGCCTTTCCGAACTGCCGGATGAAAATGCAGATGCCTATTATCTGCCGCTGACAGTACGTTCTGCGACAAACGGTAAATTCAGCGCATACCCTGCACCGCTGCATATCCGTTCCGCCGAAATACATAAGCGTTATAATGACATAACGGAAGGCTATATGAACAAAAGCGGCGTGATGTTTACCTACAGCACACCGATGCTGCTCGGCGAAACATACACGCTGGAATATCTTTCGGAACGCTTTGCAAATACCGATGCGGCACAGACCTTGATGCGATCAACAGATCAGCAAACATGGCCGCATCTTCTCGAAGATGCCATTCAGCGGACGGCAGATGACGATAA
Source organism: Oscillospiraceae bacterium (assembly GCA_045628085.1). GTDB lineage: Bacteria > Bacillota > Clostridia > Oscillospirales > Ruminococcaceae > Firm-04. The sequence goes on from JAZQOZ010000106.1 coordinate 71,280, forward strand.
ACTGAATGAAATATTCTTAAATGCGTATACTGCCTGCGGCGAAGCATTTGCGTATGAAATACACTGTGATCTTGCCGGCGAAACACCGGATCGTGTCAGAGATCTGGCATTTCAGCTGACAGAGGGACTGGATTCCGACTATGAAAAGGCAATGGCGATCCGGGATTATCTGCGATTCAGCGATGATTTTGTCTATTCACTAGACTGGAACAAATCACAGACGGATAATGTCGAAACATTCCTGTTCAATAATAAGATCGGTGTCTGCTATCAGTATGCAAGTGCAATGACAGAAATGTGCCGTGCCGTCGGACTGCCTGTACGATATGTGGAAGGCTATTCGATGAGTGAGGAAGACAGACGTCTGAATGCCGGCGAGTTCAATTATGCCATCTCGACGGAACACGGTCATGCATTTGTCGATGTATACATCTCCGGTTACGGCTGGATGATGTTCGATGCAACATCCGGCAACGTTATTTCTCAAGCAAAAACGGAATCGAATGTACTGGCTGCGCTGCAATATTCCGGACTGATCCTGTTCGGAGTGATACTGGTACTGCTGATCCTGCTGAAATGGCTGATACCGTATCTGAGTGAGAAATTGTTCCGCCGGAAATTCCGGAATCATCCGGATGCGGAAACCGTAACAGCAGCATTTGCAAGACTGCGGAAGCAATGGCGTGCTGATCCGGCAAAAACGGCACGGGTGCTTTGCAGAGAGCAATCGGAATTTTTACAGATTGATCTACAGCCGCTGCTTGAATGCTTTGAAACAGCAGTCTATGCCGGACACTGTGATGCCAAGGCGGCAGAGCGTGCATATCCGGTTTACTGTGCGGCGCATGACGCATGGAAATCTGCCTGTAAACGGAACCGGAAGGCAGAACGCTCCGCAGTCGTTTCCGTTTCTGCATCATAAACAACAAACAAGAGGCACAGCGAAACCGCTGTGCCTTTCTTGTATCCTGCATCATTTTATCTGTCTGACAAGCTCTGCAAATTCCGCTTTATACGGATCAGCAGCAAATGCTTCTGTTTCGGCAAGGCTGAGAACAAGCTCCTTACTGGAATCACCCTTGTACTCGCTGTCGCGCAAAAGCATTCCGAATGATGCGACCGCAGATGCAAAGCGCAGATCATCGGACATTTCCTGCGAATACGCATCGGATGTGACAGGGTAATCAAGCTGTGTGCTTTCATCGCCGTCCGGTTCTTTGTAGCGGACAGAAACCGTGCAGATATTGCCCTCTGCCGCAGCAATGTCATTCATATTCATCTCATAAAGCGCGGTCACGGTATGTCCTGCGCCGATCTCACCGGCATCTTTGGTATCGTCATTGAAATCCGCTGCGGCAAGCATTCTGTTTTCATAGCCGATCAGACGATATTCATTCACATACTGATCATTGTATTCGACCTGAAATTTGACATCCTTCGCAACAGTCACGAGCGTACTGCCCATTTCCTCAACAAGCACGCGCTTCGCCTCTGTTTCCGTGTCAATATAAGCATAATTGCCGTTGCCGTTATCGGCGAGCGTTTCCATTTTGTTATCCTTGATATTCCCCGTACCGAAGCCGAGAACCGACAGAAATACGCCGTTTTCACGTTTTTCTTCAACGAGTTCTTTCAGTTCTGTTTCACTGGAAATACCGATATTCAGGTCGCCGTCCGTTGCGAGGATAATGCGGTTGTTGCCGTTGGGGATGAAATACTTTTCTGCGATTTTGTATGCAGTTGTGATGCCGGCAGCACCGGCAGTTCCGCCGCCTGCTTCAAGGTCCTCGATCGCCGTGCGGATCGCCTTTTGATTGCCGCCGTTTTCGCCTTCCAGAACAACTGTGTCAGCGCCGGCATAGGTCACGATCGAAACCGTGTCATTCTGTGTCAGTTCATCGGTCAGCATTCCAAATGCTTTCTGCACCAGCGGCAGCTTGTCAGGCATATACATCGAACCGCTGACATCAATCAGAAATACAACGTTCATGGGCTTTCTCTGCTGCATATCAATGTCCTTTGCTTTCATGCCGACGCGCATCAGCTTGCTGTCAGGATTCCACGGGCAGTCTGCCAGTTCTGTCGTAACGGAAAACGGTTCATTCGCCTGCGGTTCCGGATAATCGTAATGAAAATAATTGATCATTTCCTCAATGCGGACGGCATCTGCCGGAATTTCGGTTTGATCGCGGATCATCCGCCGCAGATTGGCATAGGATGCAGTATCGACATCTGCGGAGAATGTGGAAAGCGGTTCTTCTTTTGCAGAAACGAAGGCGTTTTCCGTGATTTGACTGTATTCTTCGGAACTGCCGAAGTATTCGCACTCGCCCTCATCGGCACATTCATCATAGCAAACTGCTTCGCTCTTATTCTGCATGATCGAAACCGGTGCATCTGCTGCGAAATTTTCTGCGCTGCCGCAGCCGGTAAAAGTAAGCATTGCAGCGAGCACGATCGGAGTCGCTTTCTTCATATTCTGATTTTTCATAATGATTCCTCCTGTTGAAGTTAGATATTTTCGTTTCATCGACGTGATTTTCACGGGCTTTTCTTTCTGCCCTTTGCTTATATTACGAACGACAGGAGCAAATTCCTTATTTTTCAGAAAAAAATTTTTTGAATGAATGCTGCTGCGTTATCACCGCAGCTATATATTCTCATTCAGCAGCAACATCATACACAAAAGCCGCCGAAACAGGATCACACCCTGCTCCGGCGGCTTATCTGTATTCAAATGATCTCAGCGCATTCAGCCCTTATTGCCGAACAGATCTTTCAGTTTCTGGAAGAAATTGTCGCGCTTGGCATAATTCTTGGATTCGAGCGAAGCCTCATACTGCTGGAGCAGTTCCTTCTGCTTTTTATTCAGTCCCTTCGGCACTTCGACAAATACCTTGACATACTGATCGCCGCGGTCGGAACGCTGAAGTTTCTTCACACCCTTGCCCTTCAGACGGAATACCGTTCCGGTCTGTGTACCCTCACCGATGCGGTATTTTACATTGCCGTCAATGGTCGGCACGACGATCTCATCGCCGAGCACCGCCTGTGTATAGGTGATCGGGATATCGCAGTGAATATCATATCCCTCGCGCTGGAAGATCGGATGCGGCTTGACGTTGATGCCGACGATCAGATGACCGGCAGGACCGCCGTTGACACCTGCATCGCCCATTCCGGCAACGCGGATCGCTGTTCCGTCATCAATTCCGGCAGGGATATCGACATTGATGCTCTTATTCACGCGCACTCTGCCTGCGCCGCGGCACTTCTGGCAGGGGGTCTTGATGATCTTACCCTTGCCGCCGCAGTGCGGACACGGCTTTGTCGAGGAGATCATGCCGAACGGTGTCCGCTGCATGGATTTGACCGAACCGCGTCCCTGACAATCCGGACAGGTTTCCGAGCCGGAATCGCCTGCGCTGCCGCTGCCGCGGCAATCCGGACAGGTCTCCATGCGCTGCACCTGCACATTCTGTGATTTGCCGCTGCACGCTTCCATAAAATCAATAGTCACAGCGGTTTGCAGGTCTCTGCCCTGACGGGGCGCATTTGCGTTCTGCACACGGCTTCCGCCGCCGAACATACCGCCCATACCGCCGAACAGGCTTTCCAGAATCTCGCTGACATCGGAAAAACCGCCTGCACCTGCGCCGCCCATTCCGCCGTTCTCAAACGCAGAATGACCGTACTGATCGTACATCTGACGCTTTTCGGAATTGGAGAGGATCTCATAGGCTTCTGTAATTTCCTTGAACTTATCCTCACAGGTCGGATCATCCGGATGCAAATCGGGATGATACTGTCTTGCGAGCTGACGATAGGCTTTTTTCAGTTCCTCATCGGTCGCAGACCTGCTGACGCCCAGTACCTCATAATAATCTCTTTTGTCAGCCATTATTCTACACCCTTTCGTGTAATGATCTTTTTGTGAATACAGTCTATTATAGCATAATTCTGTTTGAATTGCAATGGGAACGGCAAAAAAAGATCACCCGTGCCCTGCATCCGTAACAGATACATCTCTGATTCATCCGGAATCGCACGCGCAGAGCCGAAAATCAGCCGGGACTGCCGGCAAGATTCAGCTCCGGAATCGGCGACAAAACATATATCAGCATGATAATACTGATAATTGCCAATGCCGTCAAAGTAATTTTGATGTAATTGCGTTTGTCGTTCATCCGGATAGATCCTTTCCTCAAACATCAGGGTACGGCGAGAGGGGCGGAAGAATATTCCACCCCTGATGCCTGTGCATTACTGCATTATGCTTCCGTAAAATCTGCATCCACAACGCCGTCATCATTGCCGCCGTTGTTCTCCGCTGCGCCGCCCATATTCATATTGCTGAAATCCGGTGCGCCGCCGTTCGGATTTACCTGACTGTAGACCTTCGAGCTGAGTGCATAGAATGCATTCTGGAGCGCCTCAGTCTTTGCCTTGATATCATCGGTGTTATCGCTCTTGAGTGCTTCCTTGAGGTCATTCAGCGCACTTTCGATCGGTGCTTTATCCTCTGCGGAAACCTTATCGCCGAATTCGGTCAGTGCCTTTTCGCACTGGAATACGAGCGATTCACCGTTGTTCTTTGCGTCAACGGAATCCTTGCGCTTCTTATCTTCCTCAGCAAACTGCTCTGCCTCGCGAACTGCGCGGTCGATATCGTCCTTGCTCATGTTGGTAGAGGAAGTGATCGTGATATTCTGCTCCTTGCCGGTACCGAGATCCTTTGCAGAAACGTGAACGATGCCGTTTGCATCAATATCAAATGTGACTTCGATCTGCGGGACACCGCGCGGTGCCGGTGCAATGCCGTCCAGACGGAATTCGCCGAGCTTCTTGTTATCTCTTGCAAATTCACGCTCACCCTGAAGGACAACGATGTCAACTGCCGGCTGATTATCCGCAGCAGTCGAGAATACCTGCGACTTCTTGGTCGGAATGGTGGTATTGCGCTCGATGAGCTTTGTGCAGATGCCGCCCATTGTTTCCAGACCGAGAGACAGCGGCGTAACGTCAAGCAGGAGCAGACCGCCGGTCACATCGCCGCCGAGGATACCGCCCTGATATGCAGCACCGAGTGCAACGCATTCATCCGGATTGATGCCCTTAAACGGCTCTTTGCCGATTCTTGCCTTGACAGCTTCCTGAACAGCCGGGATTCTCGAAGAACCGCCGACGAGCAGAACCTTGTCGAGGTCGGATGCGCTCAGACCGGAATCGCGGAGTGCCTGTTCGACCGGTCCCATTGTTGCGCGGACGAGGTCTGCGGTCATTTCATTGAACTTTGCCTGTGTCAGTGTGAGATCAAGGTGCTTCGGACCTGTTGCATCGACACTGATGAACGGCTGATTGATATTGGTGGTAGTCATAGAGGACAGCTCGATCTTTGCCTTTTCAGCAGCCTCTTTCAGACGCTGCATAGCGGTCTTATCACCGCGCAGGTCGATACCCTCAGTCTTTTTGAATTCATCGACCATCCAGTCAATGATACGCTGGTCGAAGTCATCGCCGCCCAGACGGTTATTACCGGCAGTTGCAAGAACTTCCGTAACGCCGTCGCCCATGTCGATGATCGAAACGTCGAACGTACCGCCGCCGAGGTCAAAGACCATGATCTTCTGCTCATCTTCCTTATCAATACCGTAGGAAAGAGCAGCAGCAGTCGGCTCATTGATGATACGGCGGACATTCAGACCTGCGATCTGACCGGCGTCCTTTGTAGCCTGACGCTGGCTGTCGGTGAAATATGCCGGAACGGTGATAACTGCCTCTGTGACAGTTTCACCGAGATATGCCTCTGCGTCTGCCTTCAGCTTCTGAAGGATCATTGCAGAGATCTCCTGCGGGGTATATGCCTTGCCGTCAACGGTAGCCTTTTCGTTGGAGCCCATCTTTCTCTTGATGGAGATGACGGTGTTATCCGGATTGGTGATCGCCTGACGCTTTGCGATCTGACCGACCAGACGCTCACCGTTCTTGGAGACTGCGACAACAGACGGGGTGGTTCTTGCGCCCTCTGCGTTCGGGATAACAACTGCGTTTCCGCCTTCCATAACAGCAACGCAGGAATTGGTTGTACCGAGGTCGATACCAATAATCTTACTCATGATGATTTCCTCCTAATACTTATTAAAAATGTCACTTATTCATTGATTTTCAGGTCTTCTGCATTCTCAGGGAATTTCCACATCGTTTCGCGAGTTTCCAACGCGGCTGCGATCTTCTCAAAATACAGCTCTGCCTCGCCCTTGCCGAACGGGCCGATCGTGACACTGGGGAGATCGCGTGCCATATTGGTAAGCTGCAAATGATACTTTGAATTCTGATCCTTAAACAGATCCTTTTCCTTGAGTATCTCGATTTCCTTAAAACAATCAAGATTATACAAATGATCTTTATACTTCAGCCACATATCAGTTACCTTCTTTCTGAATGATCAGTTTGCAACGGAAACCATTGCACATCGGATAATTCTGTCACCGAGGCGGTAGCCTTTCTGGTAAACCTCGCAGACAGTCGATTCACCGAAATTCTCATCCTCGACCTGCCGGATCGCATTGTGAACTTTCGGATCAAACGGTTCATTGAGTGCCGGAATTTCCTCGACGCCGAGCTTTTGCAGCAGCGAAGTCATCTGCTGATAGATTTTCTCCATGCCGCTGCGGTAGGCTTCATCCGAGCAGGGCGATTCCATTGCGCGTTCAAAGCTGTCCACGGCAGGAAGCAATGCAAGAACGGTCTTTGCGACGGCATCCTGATAGGTTTCGGATTTCTCCTTTGCGGTACGCTTGCGGAAATTATCAAATTCTGCAAAAAGCCGCATATACTTATCATTTGCTGCCTGCAAAGCCTGTTCGGCGGCATCCGGTTCTTCTATGATCTCCGGCTCGCCGTCATCGGTTTCAGAGAACATTTCCTCTGCCTCCGTGCTGTCTGCGGTTTCCGCATCTTCCTCATGCAGTCCGCTTTCCTCCATAGATTCGTAATCCTCGCAGCCGTCTGCATCACGGATCTCATCTGTCATGTGTTGTCATCCTCCTTTTCAGAGATCAGATTGCTGATCTTCTCTGTAAAATATTCAAGATACGGGATCACCTTTGCGTAATCGAGCCGCATCGGGCCGATCAGACCGAGTCTGCCGGCAGCCTTGCCGTCCTTCCGGTACTGTCCGACGATCATGCTGGAATTGCCGATCACAAAGGTTTGCTGCGGATTCTCCCGTCTGGCATCTTCACTGAACATCACATGGATTCCGCTGAACGTATCATTCAGCAGCGGCATGATCACATCCTGATGTTCCATAAATTCGACAACATCCTGCGGTTCAAGCTCCTGACAGGTCAGCAGATTGCGTGTGCCGTTGACGGTCAGCTCCTGTTGCATCATATCAAGGCTCAGCTCATAGAGTCCCTGCACAAGCGGTGCAAGCGTTGCCATATACGTTCCCATTGCCGTGATCAGCTGATCGAACATTTCCGGTGAAAGATCACTGAGGGAAACGCCGTGCAGATGCTCGGTCAGGAACGCCGTAAAGAACGAAAGCTGTTCATCATTGAGATCAAATTCCAGACGGCAGGCTTTATTTTTAATGTTTCCTGCGGAAGTGATCAGCAGGATGACATAAAGCCGTTTGCCGGTCGGGATGACCTCTACCTTTGAGATCACCGAAAACTGCGGCATCGCATTCACTGCAACGGCAGCACATTTTGTGATCTCAGCAAGGGCTGTGGTCGCGGACTGGATGAGGACATCCTCTGTCAGCACCGCATCCTCTCCGAACATACTGTCAAGGCGTTCGCGTTCTTCATCCGGCAGCTTCATGCCCGGCATACATTTTTCAATGTAGAGCTTATAGCCCTGAAATGTCGGGATTCTTCCGGCTGAGGTATGGGGCTGCTCCAGCAGACCGAGCTGCTCCAGCACCGCCATATCATTCCGGATCGTTGCGGATGATACATTGATATCGGGCAGTGCGGCAATGGTCTTTGAACCGACAGGCTCGCCGGTCGTGACGTATTCATCCACGACTGCCGCAAGGATCCGCAGTTTTCTGTCATCCATTTGCCAAACGCCCCCTTATCCTGATTTTGCAGACGATGTTCGGTTGTGCTAGCACTCTATATCCATGAGTGCTAAATATAAGATACCACTTTTCCGGCCGATTGTCAAGCCCTCCCACAGAGTTTTCACAAACTTCGTCAGATTATACAAGTTTCCAAGCTGTACGCAGAATATTTGTGCAAAGCAAAGTGTATTCCGTCAAGTCTGCGCAGCGGCATACGTGCATTGCACCGGATATGAAATTTGTAGAATTATTTTTTCTAATCGCCGCATCCCGGACAAATCGAAAACAGACTGTCACACATACTATGACAGTCTGTTCAGCATTCATTCTGTTACTTCAAATATTACACGATATATTTTTCCTTCTTTTTCACCGTCTGCAAGCAATGAGATCTCAAGGACATATTCACCGTTCAGCAATGAACCATAGGTGTCCGACCAGTCATAGTTCAGCACAAGCTGACCGCCTGCCGGCATATAATTATTGCCGGAAAGCTGTACGGCACGGTCTATATCACTGATCAGAGTGATTCGCGGTGAACGTGATTCGTCATACAAGCTGTAGACCGGCGCGTATGTTCTGCCGGTATCCTTTGCATTCTGAATCGTCAGCGTGATGCCTGTCGGCTTGATATTTTCCGGATCGACAATGAACTGCGGCACATATCCTTCCGTTTTTTCAGTGAATTTCGCTCTTGCGGTCTGACGGACAAGCGGTGAAGTCTCGTCTTCTTCATCCGCACGGACGCGCTCCAGCGTCACTTCCAGAATATACGTGCCGTCTGTCAGATCACCGTAACGCTTTGCCCAGTCAAATTCCAGCTCGATCGTTTCACCCGGCGCAATATTCTTCGCAGCTTTCTGTTCTTCCTCTGTATAATCCGGCATCTCATGGTACAGCACTTCTCCGTCATCTCTGACCGAATAAAGCCGGTATTCCATTGTATACGGTCTGCCTGCATCGCCGTTGTTTGTCAGCTCCGCCGTACATTTTGAGGGGCGTACCGTATCTGTTTTCACATTCAGCTTCATATCCTCTGCGATGAGATAATCAACAGCTGTAGTCGTAGTGACAGTTGTTTCCGGCTGTGTTTCCGTTGTCGTAACGGCAGTCGTTTCCGCAGAGGTTTCCGTCTGCTCCTGACCGGACTCAGAACCTCCCTCTGTTTTTCCGGCACAGGCGGCGCATTCCCATGCACAGGCGCAGAGCAGAAGCATCATCAGATATTTTTTCATTTCAGGCACTCCTCTATTGATAGTTGCTCCCCTTGATAAGCGCCTGTACGATCTCCGGATACGGATAAGTCGAAGCCTTGCGGTAAAGCAGACCGAAATTTTCTCCGGAACCTGTAAAGGCATTGTTATCCCACCATAAGCAGGACATCCCGTGCGCTTTTGCACAGGCGGTATAGTATGCGGCAAACGCCGTGCGTGCCTCTAAATTGTCTTTATTTGTTGCACCGAATTCACCGATCAGCACCGGTATGCCGTTCATAACGAATTTGCCGTAAAGGTCATCCATAAAGCGGGTGATCTCGCCGGTATCGCCTGCATTATCCAGCGACCAGTCCTTTGTACCGGCAGTATTCAGCGCAAAATTATACGGTTTATAAGCATGAATGGAAAGCATCACGCGATTCTGCGGATCATCCGGCATTGCAAAATCCGGATTGAGCGCACCGTCCGGTGAAGCCGCATATCCCGGCACAAGCAGCCAGCGTGATGCATTGCCGCCGCCTGCATTCCGGACAGTATCAACAAAGAGCTGATTCAGCGCATTGATGCACGCAACAGCATCCTGACACTGTGCATTGTTCCGGTCGATCCACCATTCATAATCCGTGCCGACCAGACGCGGTTCATTCAGCGATTCAAGGATCAGATGCTCGTCATAATCGCGGAACGTTTCGGCAAGCTGTGACCAGATCGCGGTCAGATATTTCTTTGAGCTTTCCATGTGTGCTGAATCGGGATAGTAATATGCTTCTGCGTTATCATGATGTGTATTCACAATGACATAGAGATCCATGTCGATGCACCAGTCCACAACTTCCCTGACACGCATCAGCCATGCCTTTGAGATATTGAAATCTGCATCCACATGATTATGCCACGAAACCGGTATCCGGATCGTTTTGAAGCCTGTCGCTTTGACTGCGGCAATATTTTCGATTGTTGTCAGTTCGCCTGACCATGCTTTTTCATAATCAAGCTCATTCTCTGCGGATAGATTCCGGACATCCTCTGCATCAAACGTATTGCCGAGATTCCAGCCCAGATACAGTTCTCTGATAAAATCCATACCCTCATTCTCCGGTATCTGATATTTGTCAGCCTGCACATCCGGCACAAGGCTACTTGGTTCTCCGAGAATATTCTCCGGTATCGAATATTCCGGTATACTGGTTTCAGGCATCTGCGATCCGCCTGCCGCACAGCCCGTACTGAACAGCAGACAGCCTGCCATAAGCAGAGCCGCTGTCCGTTTCAGACGTTTTCTTCTGTGCTGCTTTCCATATAGCATATCCCGAACGCTCAAATTATATTCCTCAGCGGTTGGAAGCGGCGGTCACATGGATGGTATCATACGCGCTGCCGTCTGAAGCATAGCTGACTGTCACGCGATCGACCGTCACAGAGACCGAAAATGCCGTTTCCGCCGGCGGATTATCCTTGCCGAGCAGCATATAGACATCACCGGAATTCTCAATGATGAATTTTGCTCTGCGCGCATCTCCGCGGTTATCATACATAAATTTCGGGAATGCATCCACATCGTCCGAATGGAAATACATTTTATTCGGATAATCCGGATCATCTGCCGGCAGCACCTCGACCGTACCGTTGACAGAAAAACCGTTTGTATCGCCGTAGGTGAATACGGCACTTGCCTCTTCGATCGTATCATCGGCTTCTGCATGACCGGACATACTGTCAAGCGTCCAGTTTTTATAAACTGACCCCTGCTGCATGACCTCACCGCGGATATTGCCGCTGAATTCATTGTAAATGCCGAGCCCCTCGCCGCCCTCTGTAATATGCGTCAGTGCAATATTACTTACGGATGAATCGACAGCATCAGACGGTGACGTTGTTTCCGTTGCGATCTCCTCGGTCGTTTCGGATTCTTCCTCCGTTTCCGTGACGGTTTCGGTTGATTCGGTCGATTCGGTTGTTTCGGTCGATTCAGCCTCGGTGGTTTCGGTTTCCGCCTCAGAGCTGACTGTTTCGGCAGAAGAACTGTTTTCTGTCCGTTCGCTTGAACAGCCGGTTACGGCTGCTGCGAGCAGCACTGCTGCAAACAGAACGGCGGATTTTTTGATCGGTGACACTGTGAATGCGCTTCCTTTCCCGTAATGCCTTTATCCTGCTGTATTTTTCTGGCAGGCATATATAGTATTGAAATTTGAATATTCCGGACATAAGCCGGCAATTATTATGATATCATATTTCTGTCAGAATTGCAAGATATCTGTCGAAAAATGCGCACAGCGTACAAATGCGGCAGATGAAAAAAGGCCTTTTTGGCAAAAAGCAAGGACATCTCTGCCCGTGATACAGCTCCGCGGAAGTGCGCCATAAAAAAGCGAAGGACATTTCCTGTCCTTCGCTCCAGCTTGTAGATAAAGTCCTCTGCTCTGATCCAGAATAACACAAGAGCGGTATAGAGATTCATAATGGGGCACTTTCCCCAAGCCCCCATCTTCCCCAATATAAATGCAAAACAGGGATTTTCGCGCTCTGCGGAGCGCGACTTAGGGCGCTGCCCTAAGAACCTGCCAACTTTTGAAAAAGTTGGATCAAAACTTTTATTTTGACATCATCGGAAGTTTTTCGACAGACTGAGCGAAGGACTTTTTCTGTCCTTCGCTCTCAGATACTCTTAGATCAGATTCGGAACATCCGCTGCAAACCGTTTCCGGAACGCATCCTCATCTGCGGCGAACAATCTGTCTGCCAGTGCATCTGCCATCTCGATCGTCATGCGCTCATAACAGCATTGCAGTGCCGATACCTCATTTTCATTGCCCGTTTCCAGACGATTCATACAGCCGCAGGAATTTGTGCAGCGTTTCCGGAGCGCACATTCCCTGCACGATTCCGGTGAATCGGCGTGCGATGCAGCAAGGATCCGCTGCCGTTCCCGATCAACGCCGCAGAATACATCTCCGAGCCTATATTCCGGATCGCCGATGAACTGCGTACACGCATACAGACTGCCGTCCGGTGTGACAGGCATCTGCCGGAATCCGAGATGGCAGCGCTCCGACGGATTATATCCGCGCAGGAAATCCCGTATTTTGCTGTCAAACGGTGAGAAAAAGAACGGCGTACCTTTCAGATATTCTTCCTCAAAGAACGCCGCGATCTGCTCCATCTGCTCTTTCAGCAGATCGAGGTCTGCATCCGTCCAATGAACCCGATTGCCGTAAGCGATCGTTGCGGTGATATGATGAAAACCGAGTGCGTGCAGATACTTCACTGATTCAGCATACTGCGGCACTGCCTGCGGTGCGATCGTCATCATCGCATAGGAATCGGGGAGATATTTCAGCAGCATCTTCGCCTTTTCCTCTACGGCCGCAAGGCTCGGCGAACCGTCACGGAAACGGCGGCAGGTATCCTGTGCCAGCCCCTCAAATGAAAGACCGATGCCCATTTTCACCGCACGGGCATTCTCCAGAAAGCGCTCCGTCAGCAATGTGCCGTTCGTCGTCATTTTGTAATATGCAGGCTTTCCGGTTTCGATCGTTTTCAGCATACAGCGCCGGATCACACGGTAGATCAGTTTGGATTCGAGCAGCGGTTCTCCGCCGAAAAAGCAGAATCCGGCACTTTTCCCTTCGGAAAAGGCAAGATCAACCGCCGCATCCGCAACGCGCTCCGACATTCGTATTTCCCGCTTTTGGTGCACACAGTATGCACAGTCCATATTACAGTTATCAGTCAGATGCAAAGTCAGATTCATTTTTTCACTTCCTTATGACAATGGTTCTGTTGTTGCGGCAGCATCCGTCACAGTTTCCGTAACAGTTGAAGTCCCGGGATACGTCCCTCTCGCACTATCCAGATACTCCTGAAACAATTCGCCGACGATCGCCCATTCTTCCGGCAGGGATTCTGCGGTTGTTGTCACTGTTGTCGTTGCAGCCGCTGTTGTCGCCGCTTCCGCCTGCCGCCGGTAGTCATCCTCAGTGACTGTTGGGAATATCCCGCCCAAAGACGCTTCCACTCTTTCAAAGATTGTCTCAATGATGCCCTTATCTCCGTCTGATGCGCCGCATCCTGTCAGCAGCACCGCAGATGCAAGTACACCCGCGGCAACGGCATATTTCGGCCGCATCGTCTTTCTAATCGGTTCAATTTTCATTGTTAAATACTCCTTGTCAATTAAATGATGTTTATTTGCATATATCCTGATATACCGTTTCCGCAAACGCAGGCGACACAGTATCCGTGCTGCTCACATCAACAAAAACGGCACGGTCGATGCCTTCGGGATCTGCCGGATATTCCAGAACGCATCCCCAGTCGTATGTTTCCGTACAGACCGAGCCAAGCCAATCGCGCATAGCGGTCTCGCCGTCGGTCATACTGCCGTCAAAAAATACAAGCCGAATGCCGTTTTCCGCATTTTTCAGAACGGATGTAAATGTAACGCCGTAATGCGAGAATTTCCGGCAGTCTTTGTCCATGATAAGCCCCTGCGCAGCAAAGGCATCCTGAAAAACAACGGTATCTTCCGGCACTGCGGCAGTTTCCTCATAATCCGGCACAAATGCGACATCGCCTTCCAGCGTCAGCGGTTCAGCCGGAATATCCTGTTCCGGCAGATACACTTCGCCGCCGATCTCCGGCTGTGTTTCGATTGATTCGGTCTCATCCGTACACAGCACAGGCAGTCCTTCCAGTTCCGGTTCCTGAACGGTCGTTGTAATGATCTCGGTAACGTCCGTACATACAACCGGTTCACCGCCCAATGCAACATCTCCGCCGCCGCATCCGGTCAGCAGGGCGGCAGATGACAGTACACCGATCGCGGCAATATATTTCGGCTGTCTGCATTTTTTCTGCGGTTCAAGCTGTATTTTCATGAGAATGCCTCCTCTCCTACATCCGGCATCTGTTCGATTGCGACGTCGCCGGCAAGCTGCGGCTCACTGTATTCCTCGCTCGGCATAGGCGCAGTGCCGTCTGTCTGCACACCGCATCCGTTCAGCATTCCGGCAGATACGGTCAGCAGAGCAAGTGCCGCCGCATATTTCGGCAGCTTCATTTTTTTGACGGGCTTCTGTTTCATAAGACCGCCTCCCTTCAAAATAGTTACGCTTCACGGAGCATTTTTCCTTCTTCGCAGCAGTATTTCAGCGTTCTGCATAATTATCCGCAGCTTATTTCGTGCATTCTGACAGGCGCTTCATAATCTGCGGATACTGTTTCTCATAGGATTCAAACAGCACGCCATGAATACCGAGTGCATTTGCAGCCGCTATATTTTTCGGGCTGTCGTCTATGAACAGGCATTCGTCCGGTAAAAGCTGATACCGTTCCATCAGCCGCCGGTAGATCTCCGGCTCCGGTTTGATGATATGCTCCTGCCATGAAAAAACACCGCCGTCCATGTGCTTTGTAAATTCCAGAACATCCGGTCTTTCCCGATACAGATATTCAAAATAATTCGAGAGATAATAGACCTTGTATCCGGCGGCTTTCAGTTCATCCGCCCATTTGACTGCATAGGGCATCATATACGGACATTCGACGACTTTTCGCATTGCTTCACGGATCTGCGGCGCATAGTCCGGTGCATTTGCAATAAACAGCGCAAGCACCTCATCCATCGGCAGATCATTCCGGTCAAGCGCATCCCATGCCGCAGTTCCCCACATCGCATCGGACACTGCTTTTGCGGTATCCGCATCGAACATTCCGCAGAGGAACTGTTCCCAGTCAAAACCGATCATCACCCTGCCGATATCAAAAATGATATTTTTTATCATGATCCAGCTGCTCCTTTCTGCTAAAAAGCCGCGAACCAGAATACGCTCCGGATCCGCGGCTTCTCAATTATCATTATTCGCCGAGCAGGAGCTTGTGCATATCTGCCTTCAGCTTTGCTTCGAGCGCTTCTGCCTCTGCCATTGTCTTGCAGGCAGTCGTATAATAAGCCTTAATCTTCGGCTCTGTACCGGACGGACGCACGATCACGCTGCAATTCTCCGGCAAATTGAATGCGATAACATCAGACTGCGGCAGTTCGATTTCTGTTGAGCCGCCGTTCTGCATATCGAATTTCTGCGAATAGAGATAATCCGCCATGCTGAGAACCGGCTGACCGCCAAGCTCCTTCAGCATCTGGATACGCAGAGATTTCATCAGTTCCTGCATCTTATGCATTCCGCTGACGCCCTCAAACGCGAAACTCTCCTGACTGTGACGGAATACGCCGTACTTCTGATAGAGATTCTCACGCGCCTGCATCAGGCTGATGCCCTTTGTACGGTAATATGCCGCCATTTCAACGATCAGCATGGAAGCGACAACTGCATCCTTATCGCGGACGTATGTACCGGCGAGATAGCCGTAGCTTTCCTCAAAGCCAAAAAGGTAGCGCTCACTCGTGCCGGCTTCTTCCAAAAATCTGATCTGCTCACCGATAAACTTGAAGCCGGTCAGCACATCAATGACTTTCACGCCGTATTCAGCCGCGATCGCCTTTACAATGTCGGTCGTCACGATCGTTTTCACAAGGATCGGATCTTTCGGCATTGTTCCGAGCTTGGTACGTTCCTCACAGATGTACTGGAACAGCAGTGCGCCGACTTCATTGCCGGAGAACAGTGCATAACCGCCCTTGCCGTCCGGAACGGCGATACCGACTCTGTCGCAGTCCGGATCGGTCGCAAGCAGAAGATCCGGCTTTACCTCATTGCAGAGGCGCAGACCGTATTCCAGTGCCTCTCTGATCTCCGGATTCGGATAGGGGCAGGTCGTAAAGTTGCCGTCCGGCAGTTCCTGCTCTTTGACAACTGTAACATCGGTAATGCCGATTCTGCTGAGGATCTCGCGCACCGGCTTGTTGCCCGTACCGTTCAGCGGTGTATAAACGATCTTCAGACCGCTTTCCTTGCAGATATTGGTATGGATACCCTGCTGATATACGCAGCGGTAGTAATTGTCGATCACATCAGCCCCGATGTAGGAGATCATACCGCGTGCGACAGCATCCTCAAAATCACAGGTCTTGATATCATTGAACATATCCAGTGAATTGATCTTGCCGATCACGATATCGGTTGCGCCGAGCGTCAGCTGACATCCGTCACTGCCATAGACCTTGTAGCCGTTATACTTTGCGGGATTATGACTTGCCGTCACCATGATGCCGGCCGAACATTTCAGCTCACGGACAGCAAAGGAAAGCATCGGTGTCGGCATCAGTTCGCTGTAGATATAGACATGAATGCCGTTTGCAGCAAGCACGGAAGCCGCCGCCTTTGCAAATGTATCCGATTTGATGCGGCTGTCATAGGAGATCGCAACACTCGGCGATTCAAATTCCAGATTCACATAGTCAGCCAGTCCCTGCGTTGCACGCCGCACGGTATAGATGTTCATTCTGCCCGTTCCGGCACCGAGTACGCCGCGCAGACCGCCCGTACCGAATTCGAGCTCCTGATAGAAGCGTTCGCGGATCGCCTCATCGTCACCGCTGATTGATTTCAGTTCGGCAGCCAGATCCGGATCCTCTGTTGCTTTTTCGCACCAGAGCTGATACAGGCCCTTCTCTTTTGCAATATCGAATTGCATGATACTTCATCCTTTCCCTCTGCGTAATCTTTTTTACAGACATGGATATTATAGCATATAACATCAGGAAATGCAATAGCTGACACAAAAAAAGTCACTCCGCTCCGATGTTTTTCCGGACAATTCATCGCCGGACGGTCATATTTTCATTTCCGCCCACTACAATTCTATTAAAATGCTATAAGCAGGCAGTGCCGACACAGTCTGTCGAAAAACTACGTGTACGCAAAAATAGAAGTTTCGGTCAAGCCTTTTCAAAGGCTTGCAGTTTCCAAAGGCAGAGCCTTTGGTCGTGCTTCGCAAAGCACGAAACATCCCTAAACTTTAGGAGCTCCGCAGGGGTGAATCTGATAAAACGATCCGGTGGATCGTTTTT
>JAZQOZ010000107.1:0-1602 GCA_045628085.1 Oscillospiraceae bacterium
ACCGCGGTATTCTGATCGACAAGGAACTGGTACAGCAGGCAATTATCTGCAATATGGCGATGTCCGAAGAAATGACGAAACGGGCATACGCACTGACAGGACTTGAAAATCCGAATTCCGTGTCTCAGCTGAAGGGCTGGCTGGAGGAGCGTGGCATTGAGGTGGATTCCCTCGGCAAAAAGAATGTCGCTTCTCTGATCACAGACCTCGACAGGCACAGTGCGGACGGTGAGGCTCTGGATATGATGAAGCTGCGTTTGCAGATGGCAAAGTCCTCTGTGAAAAAGTATCAGGCGGCAGAGAGATACATCTGTCAGGACGGCAGAGCACACGGACTGTTTCAGTTTTCCGGTGCGAACCGCACACAGCGCTGGGCTGGGCGTGGGATTCAATTGCAGAATCTGCCGCAGAACCACATCTCAACCCTCGATGAAGCCCGTGAGCTTGTAAAACTCGGCTGCTTTGATATGATCGAAGCATTGTACGGCAATACGCCGGATATCCTGTCACAACTTATCCGCACAATGCTCATTCCGAAGGAAGGCTGTGAGTTTATCGTTGCAGACTTTTCAGCTATTGAGGCTCGTGTATTGGCATGGCTTGCCGGAGAGCAATGGCGGCTTGATGCATTTCAGCGCGGTGAGGATATCTATTGTGCATCCGCCTCACAGATGTTCGGCGTTCCGGTCGTGAAGCACGGAATCAACGGCGAACTGCGGCAGAAAGGCAAGGTCGCTGAACTGGCCTGTGGTTACGGCGGCGGTGCAGGGGCGCTCATCTCAATGGGCGCACTGGATATGGGACTGAAAGAGGATGAACTTCCCGACATCATATCAAGCTGGCGGGATGCCAATCCGGAAATCGTGAAATTCTGGTACGCCGTGGAGAAAGCAGCGATTGAAACAGTCAAGGATCACACAGACAGAGCAGTCGGCAGAATCGGTTTACAGTTCTCAGCCAATACACTCTGGATCGTACTGCCGTCCGGACGCAGGCTTGCATACATCAAGCCGAAATTGCAGCCGAACCGCTTCGGGCGCATGGCACTGACTTTTGAAGGACTCGGCGCAAACAACAAATGGGTGCGCGGTGAGACTTACAGCGGAAAACTGACAGAAAACATCACACAGGCAACCGCCCGTGACCTGCTCGCCGAGGCTATGCGCCGCATGGAGCTTGCAGGGCTCGGCATTGTCGGCCATGTACATGATGAAGTCATTCTCGAAGTGCCGAAGGATCAATATACCGTTGACGAAATATGTGATCTAATGGCGCAGAGTCCGAAATGGGCTGATGGGTTGCCATTGGTCGCAGACGGTTACAAAGGGAATTACTATTTCAAATCATGAAGTGAAATATCATATGAAGGAGATCAACGCATGAGCAGAACATGGAAAGACAGAAAAGGATACAAAACACGAAAGAAACATCGTGCTTATACTGTGCCGAAAATTGATGACCGCATCCGCGGCGGCTATGACGACTATGATCACAGCGACCAGGAGTTATATGTAGATGACCAGTGCTGCGAAAACTGCCGCTTCTGCGGAAGCTGCTATCATAAGCCGTTCTCGTCCAATTGGTGCGAATACTGGAAGGACG
>JAZQOZ010000108.1:0-7082 GCA_045628085.1 Oscillospiraceae bacterium
ACCGAAATAACAGGGTACTGCCCCTGATATTTCATATATTTTCCGTCATATCCGGAGATTTTTAACCATTGAAAAAGGGAAGCTGTGTCATTATCTGTCTTTTCAAAAAAGTATCTGAGCATGGACTGGTTCAGTGTCTTGACGAATCTTCGGGGACGGGTGAACAGGATCACTTTTGACTGTGTGTCAATCAGTTCTTTTATGAGATTCGATTTGTCAACATAATAGCAATTACGTTCTATTATTTCTTGAAAATCTTCATATCCAATCGGAATGGCTTTATCTGTCATCTGATTCACGCTCCTTTCACTATTATTATTATCATAAGTATACCATATCAGGCGGCAAATATCAAGCCTTTTTTCAGGATGAAGATGGCAGATTTTGAATCCAGATGTAAACAATGCCAATGCATAAATTCCCTTGACACGCAAACAATACCGACAAGCTATCATAAGTAGCGAATCCAAAAGGAGGCATAAAATGAAAGCAACCGGTATAGTGAGAAGGATTGACGATCTCGGCAGAGTCGTGATCCCGAAAGAAATCCGCAGAACAATGCGTATTAGAGAGGGAGACCCCTCACTGACAACATTGACACAAGATATGGTGTTCTGTATGGGTATGGGATCAGCTGCAGAACGGTACATCGGAAATTAAGCAGATACATGAAAACAGCCGCCGAAATACAAATCCGGATGGATGAAGTCACATATTCAGGGGAGAAAAGCGACATGAGTGCAGCTGTTCAAATCGCCTTGACAAATTTATATATTTCGGGTAAAATAAGATTGAAATGAGGTGATCCATATGGAGATTACACGAGAACAGGCAATCAGAAATGCGGTTGCATCTGCTGAGATGGAGGGCTTGCACCCGACTGAAAAAGATATTGCCCGTATCAAAGACTTTGTTGAAAAGAAAATCACGCATGATGAATTCATTGCATCGATACTTGCTGATGTGAAAGAGGTATCATAATGGCTGTCTATGATGTGTCCGGTACACAGGAAGACTGTTACCCCAATACAACGGTACTGATCAACCGGTTCGATATACGGAATCAGAAACAGCTTTCCTTGGTTGAGCAGAAGCTGGTTACCGGTCTTGCAGCCCAACTTGAGAAGGAAGCGGTCTTTGAAAACGTGGACTTTGCATTCTACAAGAATCTGCATAAGGCATTGTTTGGAGATTTGTATGATTGGGCTGGAACAGTACGGACAATTACCATTTCCAAGAAGGGAACTGTATTCTGCCGTGCGGAAACAATCCAGCAGATCGCTGAGGCTCGTTTTTCCAGACTGAAACAGCAATACTATCTGAACGGATTGGATGATGAGTCATTTATTGATGAGCTGACCGAACTTTATGATGATTTGAATATGCTGCATCCGTTTCGGGAAGGCAACGGCAGAACGCTGCGATTATTTATCACTTTGCTTGTCAGAAATACCGGAAGAAAGATCTTTTTTGATCGCTGTGATGCCGATTTGCTGACGATAGCAACGATTCAGGCGGCACAAGGTTCAAAAGATCTGCTGCGGCAAGTATTCTCTGAAATAATCGTAATTTCTTGAAACGGTTTTACCTTATAGAAAGCAAATGATCTGAAACAGCACTTTCTGGAATCAAGAGGAAAGTGCTGTTTTCTATTGCTTTTCAGATCAATCCGCCTGCGGTTTGCATTCCATCATCGAAAAATTCGAGCAGTGTGATACCGAAGTAGTCACAGGCACAGAGAATGTGCTCATGGAAGGCAGTGCGCTGCCGGAAGTTTGTTCTGGATGTAGCTCTTCATCGAGGTCGGGGCGATCAATAACGATCAGCAGACATTCGAACGGAAAACAATGCCAATGCATAAATTCCCTTGACACGCAAACAATACCGACAAGCTATCGTAAGTAGCGAATCCAAAAGGAGGCATAAAATGAGAGCAACCGGTATAGTGAGAAGAATTGACGATCTCGGCAGAGTCGTGATTCCGAAAGAAATCCGCAGAACAATGCGTATTAGAGAGGGCGACCCCTCACTGATAACATTGACACAGGATATCAGGTTTTGCATGAGCGTAGGATCCGCTGCGGATAGATACATCGGTAAATGATCGGAAATCTCATCAGATGCGAACAGCTCCCCATTTCGGGGAGCTGATATTTCTGCATTTACATCATTTTTGCTAAGCGCTTCTCCAATTTGCCTGATAGCAGCCCTGTGCCAATTAAGCCGCTGAGAATCGTTTTCATTTCCTCTGGCAGCGCTTCCAGTTCTTCAATCTCCATATGCTCAAGCATTACCAGCATATCAGCGATTTCTGAAAGCATTTCGTTGTCCATCATATTATGTTCACGTCTATAATCATCCAGCATCTTCTCGACTTTTCCAAGTGTATCAGAGTTGGTGAGCTCAATTTCACATACTTCGCAGAACTTCGCAAGGAATGAAAGCGAACGCGCGCCGTGCGTTACGATCATCTTCGGACGCACCCCGCATTCCAGCATCCAGTCTGCAAGCTGCGAAAGCATTTCTCCGGCGATCTCCGGATAATAGCCGTTTCCGAGAATTGCTTTTTTCAGCTTTGACGGAACGCCAGCCGTCAGCAGCAACGGCTGAAACACATCGCGGTCTACATGTTTATCGCGAACGGAATCGCTCAGTATGTAAATGCAGCTTTCCCATTTGCCCTTTTGCGGAAGCGCACGCAATGCTGCTGCCTTCTCCTCTGAAATCACTGGCCTTGCATAAGGAAACTCCGGTGCATCCGGCTTTTTCATCAGCGACCACTTGTATCCGTTTTCGTCCGGCGTCAGCTGCGGGATGACATTCAGTGTATCATCCAGACCGAGCTTAGTCTTTGAGACCGTTTTCAGTTTTCCGGCAACCTCATGTGCCGCCCGTAAAGCCTCTGCCAGAAGCCGGAAATCCTCCTTGGATTTTATATAATCGGGCACAAGATAGCTTTGTAATTTCAGAAATGTCGGATAGCGCTTTTTTCCGTTGAATTTGATTGTATGTGCATCCCCGTATGCTTTTGCAGCATTTACAATCGGCGCAGGAATTTCGCTCTTATCCGTTAACTCAAGCCGGAGACAATTCTGTGAGATCACAGTTGCAAAGGAATTTTCAAACGCATTCTGAAAAATCTGATACAGTGACCAAAGGCCTTCATCGCCGATATATAACCCAAGAGCGATACATTCTCCGAGTGAGCCTGTGACGGAGCAGTATCCAATCTCACCGTTTGAAAGACATACAGCAAATATATCGGTATCGTTCAGTTTACTCCAAAGCTTATCACTGCGGTATTGAAACGCTGCCTCAAATACTGCATCGTCAATATCTGCCTTTTCTGTTTTCTCCGGCGGAGGTGTCAGATCGGCTGATTGCACAATTGAAGGCGTGCACTGCTTACGGGCTGTCATCGTAATCGGCGGATACGATTCTTCCGGCTCATCATATTCGTCATAATCAAAGTCCTCGTCAAAAAACGGATACTGCTCCGGCGGTTCGCCCTTCATGCGGACAATTTCCGATTCCTTTGTGGTTTCATCGAGTACCTGAAGCACCTTGCACTGGAACCGCCATTCATCTCCGAAATCGAACAGAAATTTGAAGGCTTGCCCCTTGAAAAGGCGCAGCTTCGTCAGCTTGATCTCATCTGCAAACGGCGGTGTGTCATCATAGGGGGAATGATACACATTTCCGCGCGACCACCATTTGTCATCCATGAAAAATGCATACAGATGATCATGATCGAATTCAAATGCCCAAAGAATTGTATCCGCAAGATCGTGCAGCGTCTTGTTGCCGGATATTCGCAGATGACGGTAGCACCCTTTTCCGACAGATACGCTGATAATATAGGATATATTTTTCGAGTAAATCCTTGATTTCATATAATCACTTCCGTATAGAAATAATCCTGCCCGCTTTTTCGGACAAATGTGTCACAATGAATACAATCCACCGGCCTTACAGATACCAAACCGGTATCGCAAGGATATTCTCTCTCAGGACACCCGGCTGCGGGCACATACAAACAATCGCACCGGTTCCGCGCTTTTTGTCAGGGATTTTGTCAAGAACCGTAAAGGCACTTGTCATGTCGGCAGTGACATTGGAGGCCTGTTTGATCTCAATCGGATACAGAACGCCGTTCTCTTCAATGATGAAATCAATTTCGCTTTCGACGGCAATCTCCACACCGTCTTTTTTTGTCTTCTTTTTGTCTTTGCCGCGATAATAGGACACAAAATACCGATAGTCCAGCCCGCGGTTGGAATAGGATTTCAGAATCTCGGTAATCACATAGGTCTCAAACATTTGTCCGCTCATGGCACCGCAAGCCAAGGCATCCGGTGTCAGCCATCTGGTTAAATATGCAGCAAGTCCGGTATCTCTGAAATAGATTTTGGGCGTTTTGATTGCCCGCTTCAATGCCGATGCAGTGTAGGGCTCCAGAATATATATAATACCCGTTGCTTCCAGAATGGACATCCAGTGCTTCACGGTCATAGCATCTTTGCCGATTTCATCTGCAATATTGGTGTAATTGAGCATCTGCCCTGTTCTCGCGGCGACTGCAACCATAAATCTGCGAAAATCGTTCAGATCCTGAACGGCAGTCAGCTTTCTGACATCCCGCTCCAGATATGTTCTGATATAGCTGCCGAAGAAAAGCGACCAGTCAACATCTTTGTTCTGCAATTCCGGATATCCGCCGCGATGAATCATCTCCCAGATGTTTGCGACCGGAACGGCAGACTGATTCCTGCTTGCCAGATATTCCATCGTGGGGATAAACGGTTCTCTGAACGGACAGTTTTGCAGTTCTCTGAGGGAAAGACCGCTTAATTCCAGAATTCCGACTCTGCCGGACAGGGATTCCGATGCCTTTTCCATCAGTTCAAGCGGCTGAGACCCCGACAGGCAGAAAAGCCCGCGTTCTTTGCTTTCATCACATTTGATTTTGATGAACCGGAATAAGCCCGGTGCCCGCTGCACCTCGTCATAAATGACAGGCGGCGGATTCAGCATCATAAACTCATTCGGATTTTCATTAGCCTGTGCTTCGATAAAAGGGTCATCAATCGGAACATATCTTTTATCAGGAAACAGCTCCTGAAGAAGTGTCGATTTTCCCGTCTGGCGAGCGCCGGTCAAAAGTACACCTTTGAAGGTGCTGTTCGTTTTCATAACGATGTCTTCGATATGCCGTTGAATAAAATCCATACAGCCTCCTTTTTCGACTAATCCAGAATCGCTTTCTGCTTTTGTCACTATTATATCATTTTCTGATACAAAAGTCAAGATGGTATTGCTGAATTTGAAATCCCGAATTTTAGTTTGACTTAAAAGCTTTCACATTCAATATCAAATATCTTGTGCTTTGAGTTCGGATGTGATACAATAATAGCAGAAATGATGCAGAGGTGATTCCATGAAAACACTGATCCTAAATGGCTCTCCGCGAAAAGACGGAGATACTGTTTTCCTGATAAAAAAGCTGCTGTCCCGTCTGCAAGGCGAATACAAGATCGTTGATTGCTATGCTGCGGATATTGCCCCATGCATCGACTGCCGCTGCTGTCGCGAGAAGCTATCCTGTCCGATCAGGGATGAAATGCAGGAAGCTCTCCGAAACTACGTGCGAACATTTGGAATGGCATCTCCGTTGCTTTGCCATTCATAAGTTCATCAACAGAAATCTGGAACAGTTCGCTAAACTTAGCAAGTTTGGAAACATGAGGTTTGTAACGAAACTCAAGTGCTTTCTTGCGAACCTGCGTTGTTTTCGCGATTTTCAACTAGGAACCCTTTGGAATCATCCAATGCAGAACGTTCGTTCTGCATACGTTTTTCTCAATTCTACGTAGTTTTCACAATAAATCACCTTTTGGAAACATGAGGTTTGTAACGAAACTCAAGTGCTTTCTTGCGAACCTGCGTTGTTTTCGCGTTTTCTTACCCATAACGTTTGAATGTAATCTTAAATAAGAACATTCGTTCTGCATGCATTTTTCTCAATTCTACGTAGTTTCCACAATAAATCACCTTTTGGAAACATGATGTTCTTCGTCTGTCCTTTCACGATCCTGCACCTCAATCTATTTTGAATACTCATGATATGTTTGAATGAAATAATCTGCTCGGATATATTGCCAATTAGCCGCCGAATACCTTTAATATTCCGTCCCTCACCAAGAAGTCAAAAGCCGTAACACGGTTCAAATTCCACGCGCAATTTGTTATCTCATATATCAAATTGAGAGGATACAAAAGATAGCCATAAAAATAGCTATCTTCCGTTGTATGGTGTTCTTTGCTTTGATGTCAAAATCATTCTGAAAAATAAATAAAAGTGATTGAAGGAGCCGCGTTCTGCGGCTTCGATACAATCTATTCCGCTGAATAATTCGGATATTTCATCATAAGCAGATAATCTGCTTGATTTCAACCCGAAACAGCGTGATTTGGTCTTATCATATCATCTGAATGAACCTGAAAAGTACGATAAATCTGCGAAAAAACTACATATATCGCGCAAATTGTTCTGCTTTCTGCAATATACGATTGTATTCGACTAAAAAATGGAAATATATATAAGTATATCACTTTACCGATATATTGTCAAGTTTTTTTTGCGCGATGTGTAAAATAATACGTACTCAAAAGATTCGAAATCACGAAGTTTTTCGCATTTGACGAATATTCTTCTATATATATAATGTCACAAGATGTGCCAGTTTTCCAAAACAGCACAAAAGTTTATGCAGTTATACAAATACCCGTACATTTTTGACTTCCCGTTCTGTAATATCTTTAGAAATTATGGCTGATACATCAACTCTCAAAAATTGTTGTAAACATTGCCGTGAAACAAAGCGTATCAGCTTGTATTTCACGGCATCTGTTTACTGATTATGCGCAATCTATTTTGAAAAATTATCTTCCGAATACCCATCTGACACGGCAATTCAGCAGATTTGCGGTATATGTTGAAAAACGATTGATTTCTTCCGGGTTACTGTTGTACATCAGCCCATCAACGAAGCTTACAGCATTGATGATGATATGCGCATGAT
>JAZQOZ010000109.1:0-4354 GCA_045628085.1 Oscillospiraceae bacterium
TGAGCAGTCCGGAATCTGAATGTTCCGGACTGCTCTTATTGTATTCATTTTTCAGAATGAATGGTGCTGTTACAGCGAAGGGATCATCTTTGCAATGAATTTCAGGATCGTGACAACATCATTACTGTCCACATTTCCGCTGCTGTCGGCATCCGCATTGGCGAGACCCTGTTCCGTGACTGTGGCATTGATGTCTTCCGCGATCAGGCGTGCAAGCAGGACAGCATCCGAAATATCGACCTTGCCTGATATATTGACATCGCCGCGCTTCAAAACAGTTACCGGTGCAGCTGTTGTGGTTGTAGTTGTAGTAGTTGTTGTTATCGTCGTTACAGTTGTTGTTTCATCCGGTTCATCCCTGAAAAATACGCGGATCGGTTGGATCTCATCATACCATTCGGCATATTCATAATCTGTGCCGAGATCGACATAGAAGCATTCGGTTTTTGAACCGTCCGTCACGCCGTAATCGACCACTTTCAGCATACCGGATACGTCATACGAATAGATATTGAATCTGCGTTCCACGATCATATTCACCTTGATGCCGCTGAGATCAATCGGAAATTCGATCGGGAAATCGAGCTTCGGGACTGTTTCGGTTTCGACTTCCAGACGAACATCATATACTGCATTCGTGCCGCGGTATATGCCGTTTTCATCCCAGACCGGCTGATCGGAATCGCTCAGACAGGTATATGTTACTTCGGTATTGCGCTCCGGCAGGAGAATATCTGTATTGAATGTCACGGATGTTGTGACGGGTTCTGTTGTTGCTTCGGTTGTAGCCGTGGTGGTTGTGGTAGTTGTAGTCGTGGTGGTGGTAGTTGTTGTTGTGGTGGTAGTGGTCGTAGTTTCGATATTGGATTTCAGATAATCATTGATCGTTTCCGACCAGAATTTGCCCATTTTCTGATAACCCGTGCCGTTCGGATGCAGCTGATCGCTGCCCATATCCGCCATACCGTTCAGACTTCCGTGAACATCCGCAAATTTGACATTCTTACCCGAATTTGCATAATCTTCGGCGACCTTCTTCACGGTATTGTTGTAGCCTGCTACGCGCTGTGCATTGCCGCCGTATGCGGTAAACTCCGGAATCGTACCCATGAATACGACACCGTCCTGCGGCATATCACTGAGCATATAATCAACAAGTGAATGCAGATCTTTTTCGCAGTCATTCAGATTGCGGTTTGCGGTCATGTCATTCGTGCCGATGATCAGCAGAATGATATCCGGCTGTGCCTGCTTGACGGCGTTTTTCTTTTGCAGGACTTCGAGCAGACCGTTTTCGCCCCAGCTCGGGATCGGATACTGCTGCTTGATCGTGTATCCGCTGTAGCCGGCGTGATTGTTGTCATAATTGACCTGCTTGCCGTTGAAATTGAAGGAAGCGCTGTTGTTTCCTTCCGGCCCGACCAGATCGAAGCTGACACCCTGCTCCTTTAGAAAATAGTCCAGATACTTGCGGTAGCCGCCGTCCTCACCCAAGCCGAATGTAATGGAATCACCGACCGGCATGATTTTGAGCGTGTCGGCTGCGGCTGCTGTCGCGGGCTGTTTCAGGAATGCGAGTGACGGCAGCAGTGCGGTCAGCAGCATGGCTGCCGCCGTGATCAATGCGGGTTTTTTCATGAAAATCCTCCTTTGAATCATAGCATTTTTCTGCGTTTGCATTGAAAAACGATGCAGTAGATTCTCCCCCAATTTCTATTATAGTATATCTGCTAATATAAACACTAATCATAAATTGTGATTTGCAATTCAGATATTGCGATTTATGCTGCGCTTGTTTATGAATTTATCCAAAATTGATTGATTTTTTATGTATCTTCTGCTATAGTCGGCAGTGCCGACATCCGTTTTTGCTCCCATGCGGCGATACAGTCATTTTTTTCTGTATTTCCCCATTGCAATTTCTGCGATATTATGCTATAGTCGGCAGTGCCGACATCCGTTTTTGCTCCCATGCAGCGATACAGTCATTTTTTTCTGCATCTCCCCATTGCAATTTCTGCGATAATATGCTATAGTCGGCAGTGCCGACACCCGTTTTTGCGCCCAAGCAGTTTTCATGTTTTTTTCATATTCCCCCATTGCAATTTCTGCGATATTATGCTATAATAACTATTGTGTGCATTCAGCGGAGTATCCGCTTGATTATATTCAAATAGGAGGCAGCCATGGCTAAGAAGAAAAAGCATTCTGCCGCAAAAACAGCCGCAGAAAAAGCTGAAAAGCCTGATCTGACAAAAAGCGAAGCATTGTCGGAGAATAAACCGGCAGAAACCGATCTGCCCGAACCGGATATCACAGATCCTGAAAGCGATCTGTCCGAACCGGATATCACAGATCCTGAAACCGATCTGTCTGAACCGGATATTACAGATCCCGAAACTGATTTGACCGAACCGGAACCCGATGATGCAACGGCATCATCTGAACCGCCTGCGGACGAACAGGCTGATGCTGAGGGCGATGAACCCGAAGAACCGCAATTTACACTGCAAACGCTGATCGCCAATACCAAGGGTGTTCTGGAACGCTTTTCACTTCCGGATCTGCTGATGCCGCGCTTTATGGTTCTGTATTTTCTTATTTCCGGTATCAGTGTTCTGCTCGTCAAGCATAGTTTTAATTACAGGGCAGTCGCAAACTGGCGTGAATATGTAAACAATATCATCGAAAACGGCGCGATTCCGAAGATGCTGATCGCATTGGTGATCGGATTCGTGCTGCTGTCGCTCCTTTCCGGTGTTATGCCGAAAAAATGGAAGATCACGGATCAGACACTCGGTATCGCATCAATCCTGTTCTTTGACTGTACGATGCTGTGGCGCGTCAACGATTTCTTTATGACTTCCGCAGTTGCATTCGTTTCACTGGTATTTATCTATTATCTCATCAATAAACTGCCGTCACGCGAACCATACGAGAAAGTTCCGTGGGGAGTCTGCGGATTGATCTGTCTTGGCGCGACAGTGTTTGTGACATATTTCATCATCTGCGGTACGGTCGCAAAGCACAAAGCGTTCGGAACTGCCTGCCATGACTTCGGACTTTTTGCGCAGATGTTCCATTACCTCTCGAACGGTCTTGAACCGCTGACAACTGCGGAACGTGATACGCTTGTTTCGCATTTCCATGTTCATGCATCGTATATCTTCTATCTGATCGTTCCGTTCTACAGACTGTTCAAGACAGAGACAGTTCTGCTTTACGCACAGGGCATTCTTGCAATGGGCGGTGCGATCCCGATGTTCCTGATCGCAAAGCGCCGCAATTTCAAGGGCATTTCTCTGATCTTCATTACATTCACCTATATTTTCAGCATTGCACTCATTTCCCCCTGTTTCTATGATTTCCACGAAAATGCGTTTCTTCCGACACTTCTGATGTGGCTGCTGTATGCCGTTGACATTTCCAATCCGATCTTAACATGGATCATGACAGTGCTTGTATGCATCGTCAAGGAAGATGCACCGCTTTATATCATCTGCATCGGTCTGTTCGTGTTCTTTGAGAAGAAAGAGACGCAGATGCGCCTGCAGGGTTTGCTGATGGCAATTTTCAGCGGTATCTATATGATGCTGATTACCAGATGGCTGACCGCGAACGGTGACGGCTCTATGATGACCGATATTCGTTTCGGTCTGCTGCTGATCAATCATGAAAACGGTCTCGGCGAGGTCATCCGGAATGTTCTGCTGGATCCGGCATACTTCTTCAGCCTGCTGATCCACGAGGATACACTGAAATTCTTCCTTGAGATCATGCTGCCGCTGCTGTTCCTGCCGTTTATGACAAAGAAACTGCACCGTTTCTGGCTCATGGTTCCGATGATCATAATGAATATGGTAGTCGGTGCAGGCTACGGCTACGCTTCCAATATTGATTTCCATTACATTTTCGGACCGGTCTGCCTGCTCTTTTATATGGTATTCCTCAATCTGGAAGATCTCGGCGAAAAGCCGAAGCACGATCTTGCAATCCTGCTCGGATCTGCGGCGATCCTGTTCTTCGTCGGACTGCCGCTGCATTACTGGGATCATGTTGAAACCTATGAAAGCGTGGAAAAACAGTTCCAGATGGTTGAGGATACGCTCGATACGATCCCGAGAGATGCAAGCGTCAATGCAACACCGTTCTTTATTCCGCATATTTCAGAGCGTGATGAGCTGTATCTCTTTGACATGAGTGATATAGACGAAGCAACACAGACGATCAAAAACATGGATTTTGATTTCTTTGTCTTTGGACCGAATACGGAACTCAGCGATATCACGAAGCCGCTGCTTGAGCAAAACGGCTGGACTGTTTTCGATGAAGTTCCCAACAGAGTCCTGATCTA
>JAZQOZ010000110.1:0-5515 GCA_045628085.1 Oscillospiraceae bacterium
ACGGGTATACAGGCAACTTTCTTATGGAAAGATTACAAAAGAATACTTTTTTGAATCCGTAAAAAACGGAAAGCCCCGTGTGATCTATCCTGCAAAGAACATCATGGAAATGATGAAAGACTATTTAGATTGCACTCCAAACATCCGGCAAACCGCTGCCGGAACTGACAACCAGACTGGACGGAAGTGTTGAACAGTATGATATGATGATGCAAGCATTAAAAGAAACGGTCGAAGCTCCGATCACGATTGAGCCGTTTCCGAAAACCGAAACCGCAAGCGGATTCTATTCCAGAACAGATCACAGCATTCATGTCCGTGCCGGTATGAGCGAAGCACAGACCGTGAAAACAACAATTCATGAAGCTGCACATTCCATTCTGCATAGTGGTGATATCATCACGAAAACTGCGGAAACAAGAGAATGCGAAGCGGAAAGCGTTGCATACATTGTCTGCAATCACTTTGGTATTGACACATCTGATTACAGTTTCCCGTATCTGGCTGCATGGGCATCGTCCGCAGAACTGCCGGAGCTGCAAGCATCGCTTGCAACCATACAGCAGACCGCCAATGATCTGATTACCAAGTTGTCAGCCAAAATAAAGGAACTGCAACCGGAACAGGCAAAAGAAAAAAATGAGGATGTGCTACCGGTAGCACAATCTTCTGAAATGCCAATGTCTGAAATATCGGATAAAACATTTATCACCGTCCGGAAAGATGAAGTCGATCAGCTCGTTCCGAAGCTGAATGAGCAAGGCATTCCGTACCATGTAACACAGAATACGGATGCCGCGATCGTCACGTTTTCCAAAGCGGATGCTGCGCGTGTCAATGATCTGCATAAATCATTGCAGCCTGTGGTCGGCTCACCGTCCGAAGCTCCGAAGAAAATCGGGAATACGCCCTATCATCAGATTGAAAACAAGTCATACGTCCGGATTGCCAATGAAGCGATCAATGCGGTTATGCAGGGATTAGATGAAAAGGGCATCCATTACAGTGGATTGATTGATGCTGTCAAGGGAAATGTGATTACCGTTTCCAAAGCAGACAAACCGCTTGTCATTCAGCTTCAACAAAACGCATTGGAACAGAAACCATCAACTGTTGCCGATACTGCTGCTGTGTCATACCGTTTCAAGAACGTAACCGCTGCGGAGCTTGCGCAGATCAAAAGCGCAGATATTCAGATCGCAGCATCAAAACAAAAAGACGATGGCTTTATTATCAAGATTGCCGCACAGGATGCAAAACGGATTGATGCTGTACTTGCATCCGGCAGCAATGTGAAAAAATTAAAGTGAGGTAAGATCATGGCGATCGGAGATCGTATCAGGTTTCTGCGCTTACGGCGCGGATTTACACAGCTTCACATGGGTGTCCTCATGGGATTCCCTGAGAAGAATGCAGGGGTTCGTATCGCGCAGTTTGAATCCGGCAAGAGAGAACCAAACGCAAAATCACTTGAAAGAATCGCAGAAGTCTTGGAAGTATCTGTGGCTGCACTGAAAGTCGATGATGATAACTTTTTGCAAACACTTTTCTTTCTGGAAGATGTTCACGGCTTGACAATGAAAAAAGAGGGCGATAAATTTGTCTTTTCTTTACCGGCTGACCTGATTCCGGACAAATGGCTGCAAATGCATGATGAATGTCAATACGGTGTGATCGGTCACGCAGTATACGATACTTTCAGATACAACTATGAACAACGAAAAAAGGATGTGAAGTAAATTGGTAGTAATCTACGCAGAGAAATCCAGTCTGGCAAAAGAAATAGCGAACGTCCTCGGCGGCGGCAAACGAATTCCTTTGAAAGATGCGCCGACTGTCGGCTATTATGAGTTCAAGTTTCACGGTGAGGATGCAGTCCTCTGTCACGGCAGCGGACATCTGATGCAGCTTGTCCCTGCCAAAAGCTATGATGAAAAATATGCACATTGGAAATTAGATGTGTTTCCGTGCATACCGAATACATACCGCATTGCTCCGAAAGCAACAACGATCGCTTGTGCAAGGCTCGTCAAGGAGCTAATGCAGAAAGCAGATTGGTGTATCAATGCCTGTGATGCCGACCGTGAGGGCGAACTGATCTTTTCCTATGTGTATCAGGCTTGCAACTGTCACGCGCCATACAAACGTGCATGGATTGAAGATCTCACCGATGAGAAGATAATAAAAGCCTTTGATAATCTGATCGAGCCGGAGCAGACCGTTTCGGAGCAATTCACCGGCACACCGGAACAGCTCCAAAAGGCAGGACGGGCAAGAGATATTGCGGATTGGCTGATCGGCAATAATTTGACCGTTGCTGCATCGGTTCAATACGGCAAGGTCGGAGAACCTATGTCAGTCGGTCGCGTTCAGACTCCGACACTTGCACTTGTGGTGCAGCGTGAAAAGGCAATCCTGAATCATGTCAAAAAACCGTTCTGGCGTTTGCTCGGTACATTCCAGACAGCGACCGGAGAATCCTTTGAAGCAGAATGTATTGACGGAAAATTCGATGCGGAGAACGATGCAAAAGCAAAGCTCTCTGCCTGTGCTGCATCCGGTACGGTCGCAGAGATCGAAGCCAAACACAGAACAGTATCAGCTCCTTTGCTTTTCAATTCAACTCAATTACAGATTGCCGCGAATCAGAAATTTGGATGGGATGCATCCCAAACCGCAAAGATCATGCAGGAGCTTTACGAAGCAAAGCGCATGAGCTATCCGCGAACATCCTCGGAACATCTGACAGAAGCTATGATACCGGAAGTCACGCTGACGATTCAGAAGATTCTGCAAATGCCTGAATACAAAGAGTACGCGCTGCCGTCCGATCAATGGCAAAAATTCGGCAAGCGGCATTTCGATGATAAAAAGGTCGGTTCGCAC
The DNA here is from genome assembly GCA_045628085.1 of Oscillospiraceae bacterium. Classification (GTDB taxonomy): domain Bacteria; phylum Bacillota; class Clostridia; order Oscillospirales; family Ruminococcaceae; genus Firm-04. The sequence goes on from JAZQOZ010000110.1 coordinate 2,887, forward strand.
CCTGCGATCATCCCGACTGTCAATGTTCCGGAGAATATGGACGGTATGAGCGAAGAACAGAAACAGCTCTATGATCTGCTCTGCAAGTCGCTGATCCGGATGATATTCCCGAAAGCAGAACTGGATGATACAACAGCGATTATTCAAGCCGGTGCGGTGCGGTTCAAAGCGAACGGCAGCATGATAACGGCAAAAGGTTGGTATGCCGTTGATGCAATGCCGGAAAACAAGAAAGCATTGCCGCTGCTGAAAAAAGATGATGCCGTGACCGGCACATACAGCATCAAGAAAGGCGAAACAGAGCCGCCGAAGCGATATACCGAAGCTGATCTGCTTGCGGCTATGGAGCTTGCAGGGCAGAACATCGAGGACGAGGAACTGCGCACTTTGATGAAAATGCAGAAAAAAGGTCTTGGAACGGATGCAACACGCGCCCCGATCGTAAAAGGTCTGTTCGATCACGGTTATCTGACACGAAAAGGCAAGTCCATTCTGCCGACTGAAAAAGGAATATTCCTGATCGCCGCCCTGCCTGTTGATGAGATCAAGTCGGCAACTATGACCGGCGAATGGGAAATGCGGCTGAATAACATCTCACTTGGCACAGAGAGTTTCGATTCCTTTGTCGCTGACATTGTTCAAACGCTGCAAAACTGGTATGCTGCGATAGCCGCTTCTCCTGAGAATCATTTTATTCCCTCTGACGAAAAGAATCTGATCTGCCCGATCTGCGGCAAACCCGTTGTGCATCTCAAAGCCGGTTATGGCTGTTCCGGATATTCAAAAGAAGCAGACGGCTGCCGGTTCTTCATCGGTCATGAGATCGCCGGTGCGAAGATCTCCGATAAAGATGCGATCGCTCTGATCGAGCATGGTCGCACCGGTCTAATTAAGGGATTCCACAAAAAAGATGATGCGACAAAAAAGTTTGATGCATTTCTTGTACTGGATAAGAACGATGGCAGAATCAAGTTTGATTTCCAGTCCGAAGCGGAAAAATCAATGGTCTGCCCGATCTGCGGCAAACCGATGCGAAAAACAAAATTCAGCTATGGCTGTTCCGGATATTCCAAAGACGGAAACGGATGCAGCTTTAAGATCAATTTTGAGATTTCCGGAAAGAAGCTGACGGAATCACAAATCCTGATGCTGCTTCAAAACGGTCGCACCGGTCTGATTAAGGGATTTCACAAGAAAGATGATCCGGATAAAAAGTTTGATGCGGTTCTGAAAGTCGATAAGGCAGCGAAGAAAGTCACCTTTGATTTTCCGAAAAAATGAATATAACGAAAGCGGCATCTGAAACAGGATGCCGCTTTTCATGGAAAGGATGTTGGAATTGAAAATAAGCGAAGATATGCTGAACCGTGCAAAAGCGGTTGATCTGGTATCGTATCTCACATCTATCGGCTACACGCTGCAAAAGGCAGGGAACTGCTACAAGCTGAAAATAGCGCAGAGATTTTCGGGCGACTTATCCAGTCTGACAATCTTTCCGGACGGCAAAGGTTGGAAACGGTGGTCGGACGGTTCATCCGGACACGATACCATTTCATTCATGCAGAAAGTGCAGGGGAAAACATTTCAGGATGCCGTCAGCGAATTATGCGGCGGTGCTGTGACTGCATCGGCGGTATCTGCCGTATCAAACAGAACGGCTGCGGAAAAGCATCTGATTCTTCCGGAAGCCACGGACGGCAAATTCAGCAGAGCATTTGCTTACCTGACACAAACAAGAGGTATATCATCGGAGATCGTTTCCTCTTTGATGAAGTCCAAACAGCTATATCAGGACAAATCCGGCAATGTTGTTTTTGTCGGCATGGATGCTGACGGGACACCGAAATACGGCGCATATCGCGGCACGGTACAAGGGAAACAGTTTCGCGGCGAATGCAGCGGCAGCGATAAACGGTACGGTTTTCGCATGGACGGAACGTGTGAGGATACGGTGCTTGTATTTGAAGCCCCGATTGATGCAATGAGCCACGCAACACTTATCAATCAGATCTCCGGCAAGCCGGATGCTTGGAAAGTCCATACACGGCTTGCGCTCGGCGGTACAGCCGATGCAGCTTTGGAACATTACTTGCAAGAACATCCGCAATGCAGAAAAGTCACGCTTTGTCTGGATAACGATGAAGCCGGTATTGCCGCTGCAAAGCTGACCGCACAGAAACTATCGCAAAAAGGCTATACAGTCAAAATCCTGCCGCCGAAATGCAAGGATTATAATGAGCAGTTGATTGCGTATGCAGCGCAGAAAACGGAAACCAGAGCAATGAAACGATAAGGAGAAGCATCATGTTTGATAATTTTTGCAAATTTTTTGCTATTGTAGTTGTCCGTGCAAAAGTTGAATCCGATTCAAATAGCAAAGGAGAAGAAGATCATGGAAACTAACGAACAATATTTCGGTTCTGCAATAAAACGAATTGAAGGTGATACAAATGCGAAAAGGACAAGTCAAGATTCTGGAAAGGGCAAAGCATTATGGCTATTCCGATGCGTGTATACAGCTTCTTTCCAGAACTGATTTATCTCTCAAGGTTCTGGAACAGCTTTCCCATTCCTTGTACTATTGTCGAATGCAAAATGATTCTCGTTGGCTCAATCTTTATTTGCAACT